>NZ_JYDG01000036.1:0-8631 GCF_003263545.1 Rahnella sp. AN3-3W3 | reverse complement strand
CGCAGGGGGAGGAGCAAAGAAAAACGGCTCTTTGAAGTGGGAGGAGCAAGCAAATCAGCGACTGCAAAGTTTGTAATAAACTTCATTCCACCGGATCTGATTCTTAAAGTCCGGCAGCGTCGTCTCGTTATCAATCACCAGCAACTCAATATTGCTCAGCTCCGCATATAACCGCAATGCGTCAATATCCAGCGCCTGCGAGAACACGGTATGGTGCGCGCCGCCGCCGAGGATCCAGGCTTCTGCCGCTGTCGCCAGTGACGGCTGGGCTTTCCAGATAGCGCGGGCGACGGGCAGTTTTGGCAACGGGTGCGGTTGCTCTACGGTATCCACCAGATTGACCAGCAGACGGAAACGGTCGCCCATGTCGATGACGCTGGCGTTAACCGCAGGGCCTGCCGGCGTGGAGAAGATCAGACGCGCCGGATCCGCTTTGCCACCTATGCCGAGATATTGTGCATCGAGTAACGGTTTTTCTTCTTTGGCAATCGACGGACACACTTCCAGCATGTGCGAGCCGACCACCAGATCGTTGCCCGGTTTGAAGTGGTAAGTGTAATCTTCCATGAACGACGTGCCGCCTTTCAGGCCGCTGGCCATCACTTTCATGATGCGCAGCAATGCCGCAGTTTTCCAGTCGCCTTCGCCGCCAAAGCCGTAGCCTTTTTGCATCAGACGCTGTACCGCCAGCCCCGGCAGCTGTTTCATACCGTGCAGATCTTCAAAGTTAGTGGTGAATGCGCCGAATTTACCTTGCTCCAGGAAACGCGTCATCCCCAGTTCAATTTTCGCTGCATCCAGCAGGTTTTCACGACGTTCGCCGTTCAGTTTAACCGCATCGGTCAGGCGATAAGTGGCTTCGTATTCTTCCACCAGCTGGTCGATATCGCCTTTGCTGACTTCGTTGATGACGCTGACCAAATCGCCAATACCGTAAGCATTGATGCTGTAGCCGAACTGGATTTGTGCGGCCACTTTGTCACCTTCGGTGACGGCAACTTCACGCATGTTGTCGCCAAAGCGCGCCACTTTCAGATGCTGACTTTCGTTTTTCGCCGCAGCGACGCGCATCCATTGGGCGATGCGGCGATGTGATTCGCCATCCTGCCAGTGTCCCGCGACCACAGTGTGTTGCTGACGCATACGGGCACCGATGAAGCCAAACTCGCGGCCGCCGTGTGCGGTCTGGTTCAGGTTCATGAAGTCCATGTCCATGGTGTCCCACGGAATTTCAGCGTTGAACTGCGTATGGAACTGCAACAACGGCTTATGCAGAATGCTTAAGCCCGCGATCCACATTTTGGCCGGAGAGAAGGTGTGCAGCCAGGTGATGATCCCCACGCAGGCATTGTCGTAGTTGGCCTCGCGGCACAGCGCCGTGATTTCATCCGGCGTGGTGACCAGCGGTTTAAGCACCAGTTTGACCGGCAAACCGGCTTCGCTGTTCAGGCTACTGACCACCTTTTCGGCGTTCTCTTTTACCTGACGCAACGCTTCCGGTCCGTACAGATGCTGACTGCCAATGGCGAACCACACTTCGAGATGTTTAAACGCGTCCATTTATTACTCCTGAATATCGTAGGTGTGAAATAGCAATTTATGTGACAGACATTAATGTGCCGGTTTCGCTGCAAACAGCGGTTCAGTGGTGGCACACCATTGCTGATAACGTTCGTACAGGCGCTGATATTGCTCGACGCGCTGCGGATCTGGCAGCAGTGTACGCTCGATGCTGCAGGCCATTTTTTCCTGTGCGGCAGGAACGTCGCTGAATTCCCCGGCGGCGACGGCAGCAAAAATTGCCGCACCCAGCGCACAACACTGATCGGAGGCGACGATTTGCAGCGGACGGTTCATCGCGTCAGCGCAAACCTGCATGATGACCGGTGATTTACGTGCGATACCGCCGAGCGTGAGGACGTTCTCCACCGGAATATCCTGCTGTTCGAAACATTCCATGATGGCGCGTGCGCCAAAGGCGGTGGCAGCGATAAAGCCCCCGAACAGTTCCGGCGCTCGTGTGCCCAGATTGATATCGGTGATGACGCCTTTCAGACGCTGATTGGCAAACGGTGTACGGCGACCGTTGAACCAGTCGAGCACCAGCGGCAGATGATCGAGTTTCGGACTGGCCGCCCACGCTGCGGTGAGATCGGACAGCAGATTTTTTTGCAGGCTGGTCAGTTGCGGTGCCATTTCAGGATGCGCTTTAGCGGCCTGAATCAGTGGCCAGCTCAGCAGACGACTGAACCAGGCATACATATCACCGAAAGCGGATTGTCCGGCTTCCATCCCGATCATGTCCGGCACCACGCTGCCTTCGACCTGACCGCAAATCCCGGCAATCGCGCGGTCGTTTACGCGTTCTTTGTCGGCGATCAGAATGTCGCAGGTGGAAGTCCCGATCACTTTCACCAGCGTATAAGGCTGTGCGCCCGCGCCGACTGCGCCCATATGGCAGTCGAATGCACCGCCGGAAAGCACCACGGAAGCAGGCAGGCCAAGGCGTTCTGCCCATTCAGTGGTCAGCGTGCCAACAGCCTTTTCGGCGGTAACGGTGTCAGTAAACAGCGGATAGGGCAGGTTTTCGACCAGCAATGGATCGAGAGCGGCAAAGAAATCTTTTGGTGGCAAACCGCCCCATGACGGATGCCAGAGCATTTTGTGTCCGGCGCTGCAACGACCACGCACCACTTTGTCCGGCGCCGTGGTACCGGAAAGCAGGGCAGGCACCCAGTCGCACAGTTCAACCCAGGAAGCCGCGGCTGTTTTAACGGCAGCGTCCGCACGGGAAACATGCAGGATTTTCGCCCAGAACCATTCTGAGGAATAAACGCCGCCGATATAGCGGGAATAGTCGGGGAATTCACCGCTGCGGCACAGGCGGTTAATTTCTTCGGCTTCTTCGATGGCGGTGTGATCTTTCCATAACACGAACATGGCGTTCGGGTTTTCGGCGAACTCCGGCTTCAGCGCCAGAATGTTGCCTTCGTTATCTACAGGAGCCGGTGTAGAACCGGTGGAATCTACACCGATCCCCACCACGCGCGCCGCCCGTTCACTGCCCAGACGTTGCACGACGTTTTTGATTGCCTGCTCCATCGCTTCTATATAGTCGAGCGGATGGTGGCGGAACTGGTTTATTGCCGCGTCACAGTAACGGCCTTCAGTCCAGCGCGGATAATAAACCACGTCAGTTTCCATCTCCGCACCGGTCTGACAATCCACAGCCAGTGCCCGGACAGAATCGCTGCCAAAATCAAGACCAAGAGCAATCGCACCTTGCGTCATTCTTTCTCACTCCTTCAGGTTTGCCGTAGTCATTACGGCGGCGAATCGAATTGCTCTAACAGTAGGAGGATGCAAAAAAGTGAGTGAGGAGGCGTTAGCTGGAAGTATGCACAAATCTGCTCCCAATGATGTTTCTGTGAGGTTGGTCAAATGTTAGCGTTTGGCTAAAATCGCTATATCTATGTACAAACCTGCTGTTTTCCCGCCGTGTGATAGCGCTCTACATTCCGCTGCAAAATTACCGCTAAAACTTAACCCGTCTTACAAGAGAGTGTGACGTAAATCCGCTATACACAGGACTTCGCCGCACTTTCACTTTGTTTCCTTACGCTACTGATAACGTTTTCATGATTGCGGCAAACCAACAGATTTGAGACTGCGATTGTGAAAAACAACAATAAAAGTCGGAGAACATCATGCATAAATTCACTAAGGCATTAGCGGCGGTAGGGTTAGCAGCCGTTATGTCACATTCAGCTATGGCAGCCGAAAATCCAAAGCTGGGTTTCCTGGTTAAACAGCCAGAAGAGCCGTGGTTCCAGACTGAATGGCGCTTTGCAGATAAAGCCGGTAAGGATCTGAACTTTGAGGTCATCAAAATTGCTGTGCCGGACGGTGAAAAAACGCTGAATGCCATCGACAGTCTGGCGGCAAACGGCGCGAAAGGTTTTGTTATCTGTACGCCGGATCCGCGTCTGGGGCCTGCCATCATGGCGAAAGCGCGCAGCTATGACATGAAAGTTATCCAGGTGGATGACCAGTTCGTGAATGCCAAAGGCAAGCCAATGGAAGAAGTGCCATTGGTGATGATGGCCGCCACCAAAATTGGCGAACGTCAGGGACAGGAACTGTATAAAGAAATGCAAAAACGTGGCTGGAAAGTCGCAGATACCGGCGTGATGGCGATTACCGCTGATGAGCTGGACACTGCACGCCGCCGTACTTCCGGTTCTATGGATGCACTGAAAGCTGCCGGTTTCCCGGAAAAACAAATCTATAAAGTTCCGACCAAATCCAACGATATCCCTGGCGCACTGGATGCCGGTAACTCCCTGTTAGTCCAACATCCTGAAGTGAAGAACTGGCTGATCATCGGTATGAACGACAACACCGTTCTCGGTGGCGTGCGGGCAACAGAAGGTCAGGGCTTCAAAGCCGCTAACGTGATCGGCATTGGTATCAACGGTGTGGACGCCGTGAATGAGCTGTCAAAAAGCGCGCAAACCGGCTTCTACGGTTCCCTGTTACCTAGCCCGGATATCCACGGTTATAAAAGTATCCAGATGCTGAACGAATGGGTCACCAAAGGCGTTGAACCACCGAAATTCACCGAAGTCACTGATGTTGTGTTAATCACCCGCGACAACTTCAAAGAAGAGCTGAAGAAGAAAGGTCTTATGTGATCTTCAGATGTGGTTGAAACAAGCAATACCCCTAAATAATTCGAGTTGCAGGAAGGCGGCAAGTGAGCGAGTCCCGATGAGCTTACATAAGTAAGTGATTCGGGTGAGTAAGCGTAGCCAACGCATCTGCAACTTGAAGTATGAAGGGGAGAGACGCTGCTGCATGGCGGACGACAGGAAGTTTTACGAACTGTTTTCTGCTGTGCAGTGGCGTGCATTCAACTTTACTTAATTTCCAGGTAGCCACTATGACTCAGCAATCTTCAAACAAGACGCCTTTGCTGACACCGTCACTGACGGAGTTTGATGCGGCCACGCCGTATCTGGAATTCCATGACATTGGCAAAACTTTTCCAGGCGTGAAAGCGCTGGACGGGATTTCTTTCAATTGTTATGCCGGGCAGATCCATGCGCTGATGGGCGAAAACGGCGCGGGTAAATCGACGCTGCTGAAAATCCTCAGCGGCAACTATCAGCCTTCGCAGGGCAATATTCATATCAGAGGGCAGCAGGTCGCTTTCAATAACACCACCGATGCGCTCGATGCCGGTGTAGCGATCATTTATCAGGAATTGCATCTGGTGCCGGAAATGACGGTGGCAGAGAACATTTATCTCGGACAGTTACCCAGCAAACACGGTTTCGTGAACCGCAAATTGCTGCGCTATGAAACCAAAATTCAGCTCGAACACCTCGGGCTGGATATCGATCCCGATACCCCGCTGAAATATCTCTCCATCGGTCAGTGGCAGATGGTGGAAATCGCTAAAGCGCTGGCGCGTAACGCCAAAATCATTGCCTTCGATGAGCCGACCAGTTCACTTTCAGCACGTGAAATCGAACAACTGTTCCGTGTTATCCGTGAGTTGCGTGCAGAAGGGCGTGTGATTTTGTATGTGTCACACCGTATGGAAGAGATTTTTGCATTAAGTGACGCTGTCACCGTTTTCAAAGACGGCCGCTATGTGCGTACCTTTGACGACATGACACAGGTGGATAACAGCAAGCTGGTGCAGGCGATGGTCGGCCGTAATCTGGACGACATTTACGGCTACGCGCCGCGTCCGCACGGCGAAATACGTTTGCAGCTGGATCAGGTCAAAGCACCGGGCGTGAAAACACCGATCAGCCTGAGCGTGCGTCAGGGCGAAATCGTCGGCCTGTTCGGGCTGGTAGGTGCCGGTCGCAGTGAGCTGATGAAGGGATTATTTGGCGGCACGCGCGTCACCGGCGGCACACTGCGCCTCGATGGCAAAGTGATGAACATCCGTAAACCGGCAGATGCGATCCGCCAGGGCATCATGCTCTGTCCTGAAGACCGCAAAGCCGACGGCATCATTCCTGTTCACTCGGTACGTGACAACATCAACATCAGCGCCCGCCGGAAAACGGTGAAAGCGGGTTGCCTGATCAACAACGCCTGGGAAGCGAAAAATGCGCGCAAGCACATCGAGGCGCTGAATATTAAAACGCCGAGCGATCAGCAACTGATCATGAACCTTTCCGGCGGTAATCAGCAAAAGGCCATTTTAGGACGCTGGTTGTCGGAAGACATGAAAGTCATTTTGCTCGACGAACCGACGCGCGGGATTGACGTCGGCGCCAAGCATGAAATTTACAACGTGATTTATTCACTGGCGAAACAAGGCATTGCGGTGCTGTTTGCGTCCAGTGATTTACCGGAAGTGCTGGGTCTGGCGGACAGAATTGTGGTGATGCGCGAAGGCGCTGTCTCCGGCGAACTGTCCCACGATGAAGCCACCGAAGAAAAAGCGCTGGGGCTCGCCATGTTGCGGACACCAGACCTTGATTCTGCCCCTGACGCTGCCTGACTGAGGAGCAAAAATATTATGTCGAGTATGACAACCAATTCAGCCAAACCGGATCAACCTTCAGCGGCATCGCGCAGCGGACAAGGCCTGATGCGTATCTGGGACAGCTACGGCATGTTAGTGGTGTTCGCCGTACTTTTTCTCGCCTGTTCGATTTTTGTGCCGAACTTCAGTTCTTTCATCAACATGAAAGGGTTGGGGCTGGCCATTTCGATGTCCGGCATGGTGGCTTGCGGGATGCTGTTCTGTCTGGCTTCCGGTGACTTTGACTTGTCTGTCGCCTCCGTTATCGCCTGTGCGGGCGTGACAACCGCGGTGGTCATTAATATGACTGAAAACCTGTGGATTGGCGTCGCTGCCGGTTTACTGCTCGGGATGCTGACCGGTTTACTCAACGGCTTTGTTATCGCCCGCCTGAAAATTAACGCGCTGATCACCACGCTTGCCACCATGCAGATTGTGCGCGGTCTGGCGTACATCATTTCTGACGGTAAAGCGGTGGGCATTGAAGACGAACGTTTCTTCGCACTCGGCTACGCCAACTGGCTGGGACTGCCGCGCCAATCTGGCTGACGGTCGGCTGTCTGATTATCTTTGGTCTGCTGCTGAACAAAACCACGTTTGGACGTAACACGCTGGCGATTGGGGGTAATGAAGACGCCGCGCGTCTGGCCGGTGTGCCGGTGGTGCGCACTAAAATCATTATCTTCGTTCTGTCCGGTCTGGTATCGGCGGCGGCGGGGATCATTCTGGCTTCGCGTATGACCAGCGGTCAGCCAATGACGTCGCTGGGCTTTGAGCTGATCGTCATCTCCGCCTGCGTGCTGGGTGGCGTTTCGCTGAAAGGCGGCATCGGTAAAATTTCCTACGTGGTATCGGGGATCCTGATCCTGGGTACCGTGGAAAATGCCATGAACCTGCTGAATATATCTCCGTTCTCGCAGTATGTGGTACGTGGTCTGATCTTGCTGGCGGCGGTTATCTTCGACCGCTACAAACAGAAAGCGAAAAAGACCGTTTAACGGAGTTTTGTGATAACGCTTTCACAGCTTGTTACCCGCGGCATTTAACGCTCAGACCGGTTAAATGCCGCAAAAACGCGTGGTTGTTCACAAAAAAGTAACATTTATTGGCAGCGTTTTCATCGCTGATTAGAATAGATAAAAAGTCCATAGCCACGTGAAGTTTCGGGAGGTTCGATGTATCACCGTATGATTCAGGATCAGCAGCAAAACCCGCTGTTACCGGGTTACAGTTTCAACGCCTATCTGGTCGCCGGTATGACACCGATCCTTGCTGACGGGCCACTGGATTTCGCCATTGATCGTCCGGGTGGCATGAAAGGTTACATTCTCAACCTGACCGTAAAAGGGCAGGGCAAAGTCTTTGACGGCGAAGATACGTTCTACTGCAATCCCGGCGATCTGCTGTTATTCCCGCCGAAAGCCCGTCATCTCTACAGCCGTTCCGCTAACGCCGATTCCTGGTACCACCGGTGGGTGTATTTCCGCCCGCGTGCCTACTGGGCCGACTGGCTGGAGTGGCACACTAAAACCCGCGACGTCGGGCGTCTCTCCTTACCGAATAACACCTTATTACTGGAATTCGACCGCCTGTTTGCCAATATTGAGCAAACCCAAAAATCAGGCCGTCGTTTCTGTGAAGAGTTAGGGATGAATCTGCTGGAGCGTCTGTTGCTGCGCGCAATGGAAGAAGATCCGCAGAGTCCGCAAAAAATCATGGATCCGCGCGTTATCGAGGCCTGCCAGTTCATCACCGGAAATCTGGCCGGAGAGTTGCGCATCGACGAAGTGGCGCGTCATGTTTGCCTGTCACCATCACGGCTGGCGCATCTGTTCCGCGAACAGGTGGGGATCAACATCCTGCGCTGGCGTGAAGATCAGCGGGTGATCCGCGCCAAACTTTTATTACAGACGACTCAGGAATCTATAGCAACGATTGGCCGGGTGGTGGGATATGACGATCAGTTGTATTTCTCGCGGGTATTCCGCAAACGGGTAGGGGTCAGCCCAAGTGATTTCCGCCGCAGAAGTGTTGAGATTAACTATCCGGCTAAACCGTACAAGTCACATCCGTGGCCGGAG
>NZ_JYDG01000035.1:0-11220 GCF_003263545.1 Rahnella sp. AN3-3W3 | reverse complement strand
CCGATTATTAGACCAGAACATGCACACATTAATTTTTGTTTTTGACCTTTATACCCCACCCCAACCCTCCCCTTCGCAGGGGAGGGAGCAAACGGAATTCCCCCCAAACCCAACATCTCCTCTCCTTATGCCTAAATCACCCATCTATATCCCTTTTTGTTAGTGGCACCGCCTTCATCCCTTGTGCAATTCTCTGACTTACAAAAGAAAAACAGGTCTGTATTTGTTCTGAATACTCCACTTTGAAAAATTGGGGCATAAGCCCTCTGAAGACTATTCATAAGGAAAAACGATGGCTGTCATTAACGTAAATAAAACCAAGATTGCCGCCGGATTATTTCTGGCGCTCAGCACGATTTCTTCTTTTGCGGCGCACGCAGATCAGCTGGCGGACATCAAGAAAGCCGGTGTGGTGAAGGTCGCGACCTTCGATTCCAATCCGCCGTTTGGGTCTGTGGATGCTAAAACGCATGACATCGTCGGTTATGACGTTGATTTCGCAAAAGCGCTGGCGAAAACGCTGGGCGTGAAATTGCAACTGGTACCGACCAATCCGGCGAACCGCATTCCGTTGTTACAGTCCGGTAAAGCGGATCTGATTGTGGCTGATATCACCATCACGCCGGAACGCGCGAAAGTGATCGACTTCTCCGTGCCGTATTTCGTCACCGGCCAGCAGTTCCTGGTGCCGGCAAATTCGCCGGATAAACTGGATGCGTATGCCACGGCGCGTATCGGTGCGGTGAAAGGCACCACCGGCGAGCAGGAATTGCATAACCGCTTCCCGCAGTCCCGCGTGCTGTCTTATGACGATATTCCGCTGGCACTTTCTGCGCTGCGTAACGGCAACGTGCAGGCCATTACTCAGGACAGCACCATTCTGGCCGGTTTGCTGGATGGCGCGCCGGATAAAGCGAAATACAAAGTGCTGCCTGAATTACTGAGCAAAGAAGAGATTGGCGTGGGTGTCAAAAAAGGCGAGACCAGCTTGCTGAAAGTGGTCAATGACGAGCTGCTGAATCTGGAGAAAAACGGTCAGGCGGTCAGCATTTATAACGTCTGGTTCGGTCCGCAGACTAAATCACCTCAGCCGCGTCTGTTCAAAATCGAAGCCAAATAATCTGTTTTATGCAAGGTAAGACACATGCAGCAAGACACTCTCTCAACCGCAGCGACGTCTGCGGTTTTTTCACATTCATCCGCCGGAAAAACGGCAGCCGTTGAATTCCGCCAGGTCAGTAAATCTTTTGGTCCGCATGAGGTTATCCGTAACGTGGATTTGCGTGTGGACAGCGGTGAAGTGGTGGCAGTTTGCGGGCCCTCCGGTTCGGGAAAATCCACGCTGATCCGGCTGATTAATCAGCTGGAATCGGTCAGCAGCGGTGAAATTCTTATCGCTAACCAGCCGACGCGCAATCTCAAAGGTGCCGCATTACGCCAGTTGCGCACGCACATCGGCTTTGTATTTCAGCAGTTCAACCTGTATGCCCATCTCACCGCCGAAGACAACGTCAGTCTGGCGCTGATCAAAGTACATGGCTGGAAGAAAACTCAGGCACGCGAAAAGGCACGTGCATTGCTGACACGCGTCGGGCTGGGCGATAAAGCGCTGCATTATCCTGAGCAGCTTTCCGGCGGTCAGCAGCAGCGGGTGGCGATTGCCAGAGCGTTAGTCACCGATCCGGGCATCATTTTATTTGATGAACCGACGTCGGCGCTGGATCCGGAAATGATCGGCGAAGTATTACTGGTGATGCAGGAACTGGCGAAAAGCGGCATCACCATGATTGTGGTGACGCACGAAATGAGTTTTGCCCGTGAAATCGCTGATCGGGTGATTTTCATGGACGGCGGTGAAATTCTTGAACAGGCGCAGCCGGAAGATTTCTTCCTGCGTCCGCAACATCCGCGTGCGCAGCGGTTTCTGCAAAAAGTCCTGTTCCCGCTGCATCCGCAGAGCGGAGTCGCGCTATGAACTGGCATCCCGACTGGGCTGGCGTGCTGACCGGCCAGCCTCTGCAATGGATAATATCCGGCTTCCTCACCACGCTGTATGTCAGCATTGTTGGCAGCCTGCTCGCCACGTTACTGACTGTGTTGCTGCTGGCGCTACGCATGAGTTCGTCGCGTCTGGCACGCGGTGCGGTGGCGGCGTTTGTCTCTGTTTTTCGCAACACGCCGCTGCTGGTACAACTGCTGTTCTGGTATTTCGCGGCGTACGGCGCGCTGCCGCAAAGCTGGCGTTTTTATATCGGCGACAATCATCCGTGGGCGTCGTTTCCGGGCAACATTGCGTGGCTGACCCCGGAATTTCTGTGTGCGGCCTGGGGGCTGGCGCTGTTCACGGCGGCGTTTCTGGTGGAAGAAGTGCAGGCCGGACTGAATTCTGTGCCCAAAGGCCAGACCGAAGCGGCGATTTCTCAGGGTTTCAGCCGTAAAACGCTGCTGCTTTCGATTATCCTGCCGCAGGCGCTGATCAACGCGTGGCAGCCGATCACCGGCCAGTATCTCAACCTGATGAAGCTTTCCTCGCTGGCGACAGGTATTGGTTTTTCGGAACTGACGTATCAGGTCAGCCAGATTGAAAGCTATAACGCGCACGCCTTTGAAGGTTTCGCCGTCGGGACGCTGCTTTATCTGGCGCTCGGACTGATCCTCGGCTGGCTGATGACGGCGTTTGGCCCGAAACGACCGCAGCACAGGCCGCAGGTGGTACTGAAGGAGGAAACCCGCGATGGAGTTTGACTGGTCTGTTATACACGATAATTTCACTTATCTGCTGTGGGGAAGGCTGGCGGATGGCGAGCCGGGCGGAGTATTGCTGACGCTAATCATGGCGGCATCGGCGGGCGTTCTGGCGTTAGTGTTCGGTGTGCTGATGGCGGCGCTGGCGTGGCGTTTCGGCGGCTGGACGCGGAAAATCCTGTTTATCTGGGCGTCGTTTATCCGCGGCATTCCGCTGATATTCGTGATTTTCTGGCTGTATTTCCTGCTGCCGGTGGTATTTGGCGGGTCGATCCCTGGGCCGATGACGGTGATTCTGGCGCTGGCCTGGTTTACCTCGGCGGCGGTGATGCATTCGACGCTGGCCGGTCTGGAAGCCTTGCCGCGCGGGCAAACTGAAGCGGGAATAGCGTCCGGCATGAGTGACGGCAAAGTGCTGTTGTTCGTGCTGTTACCACAGGCGTGGCCGAATTTGCTGCCGTCGTATCTCGGGCTGCTGATCTCTCTGGTGAAAGACACGTCGCTGGCGTTTATTGTCAACGTGCCGGAACTGACCACCGTCGCCGGACAGGTGAATAACCGGGTACAAATTTACCCGGCAGAAATCTTCCTGCTGGTCGGGCTGATGTATTACCTGCTGTGCGCCTCGCTGGCGTATCTGGCCGGTAAATCGATAAAACGTCGTCAGGGGTTGCGGACGTAAAAGAAAACCCCGCCTGGTTCCGGCGGGGTTTTCAGACTGGAGAGACGGCAGGTTTATTGTCTTTTGCTGACTGACGTTAATTCTGTATCCACACTCAGATCCCGGTCGAACCATTTTTCAGAAATCTTCTTCAATGTCCCGTCTGCCCGTAATTCTCCCAGTGCGACATCCACTTTCTGTTTCAGTGCTTCTCCGCGCGCATCTTTCCTGAACGGCAGGGCGACCTGTTTCAGGCCAAACGGTTCACCGACAACTTTCAACGGCAGATTTTTATGCTTGATCTGCCCGAGCAGGATCACCTGGCCGGAAACATAGGCATCCACTTTTCCCTGCGCCACGCTGTTAACCACCACATCCATGCCCTCGAAGGTCACCAGTTTGATTTCATTTTTCGGGTCAAACTCTTTCAGGACTTTGGCATAGTTCGAACCGAGATCGGCGGCGACGGTTTTCCCTTTCATGTCCTGCAAACCATGAATGGTGGTGTTGTTTTTACTCACCGCTAACTGCGCCGCTGAGTAATAGTAGGGCGCCGAATAATCATATTTTTTGCGCCGCTCCGGCGTGTCGGCGAAATTGCCTACGGTATCCACTTTGCCGGTTTCGAGAGAGCCCAGCACGCCACCCCAGTCGGACGTTACCCATTCAACTTTATAGTGAATCTTACCGGCAACGGCGTTGAGAATGTCCGCGCTGAAACCTTTGATGGTGTCGCCCTCTTTGAAATAGTGCGGATAACCGTCCGGTGTCGCACCCACCCGCAGAACCGGTTCGTCATCCGCTTTTTCGGCGGGTTTATCACATGCGGTCAGCAGAAGAGGGAGCGAACAAATCGCCAGTGTTAACAATCGCATAACATAATTTCCTGTTTAACCGGCATAAGGTTTGCCGAGATGTTTTTCGAGGCGACGCTGTAACTCACTGAAAATGATGGTCAGCGCCCAGTAGACCAGCGCCACGGCGAAATACGCTTCGAAGAATTTCAGCGATTCTGTAGCCACCATTTTTCCGGCGGCCAGCAGTTCGCTAACGCCTAAAGTGAACGCCAGCGAAGAGTTCTTGATCAGGCCGATATACACGTTGCCGGTCGCCGGAATGGCATTGCGGCAGGCTTGCGGAAACAGGATGCGGCTGGAGGCTTTAAACATGCTCAGTCCGGAGGCCAGAGAGGCTTCCAGCTGCCCTTTATCAACAGAGTCGATGGCGGCACGGAAGATTTCCGCCAGATAAGCGGACGTGTTTAAGCTTAAACCGAGGATCACCGCATTCATGGCGCTCAGTGAATTCATCGAAGGAATAATTTGCGGCAAACCAAAATAAATAATCAGTAACTGCACCAGAACCGGCGTGCCGCGAAAGAAGGAAATATAAAGGTGGGCGAAAGCCGCGGGTATTTTACCGGCCCTGAGTAACAAGGCGAAAATAATACCCAGAACGGTAGCCAGCAAAATGGAAAGCAATGAAATCAGCAAGGTCACGGGAAGATAAACGAGGATCTGCGGAATAACGCCGAGCATATAAGGAAAATCAAAATTCATTGTGCAAAGTTCCGTGTACGGCCATCAGGCAAAATCGTGTAAGAAAGAACGGGTGCGGTTCGAAGAGCCGGTCTGGAAGATTTTGGCCGGTTCGCCTTGTTCGATAATATGACCGTGCTCCATGAAAAATATCCGGTCAGAGACATCCCGTGCAAAACCCATTTCATGCGTGACGATCATCATGGTTAAGTCGCGTCCGGCCAGTCCTTCAATCAGGTTCAGCACTTCACGGCGCATTTCAGGATCCAGGGATGACGTGGGCTCATCGAATAAAATGACATGCGGATCAACGGCCATGGCGCGGGCGATGCCGACGCGCTGCTGCTGTCCGCCGGAGAGTGTGCCGGGATAAGCCGCCGCTTTGTGCGCCAGACCCACCTGCGCCAGCAATTCTTCACCCCGTTCGCGCGCCTGCGCTTTGTTCAGTTTTTGGGTAAAACGTAAGATCTCAGTGATGTTTTCCAGTGCGGTTTTATTTTTAAACAAATTGTAGTGCTGAAAAACCATCGAAGTCTGGCGGCGAAAATCGGCTGTTTGTCTGCGGGTGAGTGTGTCCGCATTAATGTGTTTATCTCCAATCTGGATCTGGCCGGAATCCGGCCTGACCAGCAAATTCAGCGAACGTAACAGAGTGGATTTTCCGGAACCTGATGGGCCAATAATCGAAACCACTTCACCTTTATTTACGGTGAAATTAATATCCGACAGGGCAGGGAATTGGTTAAATGATTTATTCAGTCCGCTGACAGTGATCATGCATACTCCCGCTGGTTAATATAAATAACGCGCATATTTCCTTAAAGGAATATTAACTTTTCGGTTGCCTGCGACAAATGCTTTAAATCGCTAACGATATGCGGGGCGTAATATTATGCATAATACCGGAGCGGATAATCTTTATTGTGCCGGTTTGAACTGACAACCGGCAGCGCATCAATCAGCTTTTTCGTCCACGGATGCGCCGGATGGTAGAACACATCATCGACATTTCCGTGCTCCACGACGCTGCCGTCTTTCATCACCATCACCCGGTCGGCCAGATGGTGCACCACGCCTAAATCATGGGAGATAAACAACAGCGCCGTGCGGTGTTCGGCCTGCATTTTTGCCAGCAAATCCAATACCTGCGCCTGAATCGAAACATCCAGCGCGCTGACCGGCTCATCGGCCACCAGCAGCGCAGGATTCGGCGCAAAAGCACGGGCAATCGCCACTCGCTGACGCTGTCCGCCGGACAATTCACGCGGATAACGGTGCAGAAAACTGTCGCCAAGCTGCACTTCATCCAGCAACTGACGGACGCGGTTGCGCCGTTCCTCACCAAAAATGCCCACGCTGTCGAGGCTTTCGCCGATGATTTTTTCAACGTTATAGCGCGGATCAAATGAACTCAGCGGATCCTGCGCAATCAGCTGGATACCACGACGTTGCAGTCTGCGCTGCGCTTCCGGAACCTGGCTCCAGCGCTGCCCCTGAATTTCTATCGTGCCGGATACCGGTTCGGTCAGCCCGAGGATCATCCGCGCCAGCGTGGTTTTCCCCGAGCCCGATTCGCCGACAATGCCCAGCGTTTCACCGGCAAACAGTTGCAGACTGACGTGACTGACCACGGTTTTACCAGCGTAGGCTTTGCTGAGATGACGGGTTTCCAGCACCGGATTAGAAACGGAAATATTGCGTGCAGGCAGCGGTTCACCACGTTTGCTGGAAAGCTTAAACCCGCGTGTTGCCGGACTCGGAACCGCCGCCAGTAGCTGTTGCGTATAGGGATGGTCCGGCGCGGACAGCAGCTTTTCGCCGCAACCTTCCTCAACCACTTTGCCCTGATGCATCACCAGAATACGGTCGGCCAGTTGCCCGACCACCGACAAATCGTGGCTGATCAGCAGCAGGCTTTCGCCTTTATCGCGCCGCTGTTGCAGCAAATCCAGGATCTGTTTTTGCACCGTCATGTCCAGCGCGGTGGTCGGTTCATCGGCAATCAGTAAACCGGGATTTCCGGCCAGTGCGGTGGCAATTAAAACCCGCTGGCGTAACCCTCCGGAAAGCTGATGCGGATAGGCACTGAGGCGGTTTTGCGCATCGGGAAATCCGACCGATTTCAGAGAGGCGATCACCTGTTCGCTGAGCAACTTCGGATCGGTTTTGCGGCTGGCGGTCAGCGCATCGCGAAGCTGCCGCCCGACCTGCCGTAACGGATCGAGCGACACCAGCGCGTCCTGCAATACATAGCCAATCTGGCTGCCGCGAATTTTACGCCAGCGCCGCTGGCTGGCGCCAAGCATGTCTTCACCGCCAATAACAAAACGATCGGCAGTAATACGCGCTTTGCCATCCTGTAAGCCGAGCAGGCTGCGGGCTGTCACGGTTTTCCCTGAGCCGGATTCACCGACAAATGCCACGGATTCCCCGCGACGTAGTTGCAGATTCAGCCCGCTGACGGCGGCTTTTTCACCGCCTGCAGTCGGGAAGAAAATCGACAGGTTTTGGATATCAATTAACAGTTCGTCGCTCATGGACGTTTTCCTTCAAAAGTGGCCTGCCAGTAACGCCCGAGTGTGTTGACTGAAATCACGGTCAGGGTGATTGCCACGCCCGGCCAGACGCCAATCCACCAGGCATTACGCAGATAATTACGGCCTTCGGCCAGCATCAGCCCCCATTCGGCGGTCGGCGGTTGCGGGCCCATACCGAGAAAACTCAGCCCGGCGGTGCCGATAATCGCCGTGCCCAGCCCGAGCGTCGCCAGCGCCGGAACGTGCGCAATGGCGTGCGGCAACACATGCCGCCAGACCAGCACATGGCGCTTCAGCCCCAGCGTGCGCGCCTGTTCGACATAGCCGGAAGACATCACCAGAAAGGTTTGTGCCCGCACTACGCGGGTGAAGCGGGGCACTGACGCCACGCCGAGTGCGAAAATCAGATTGGTGGTGCCGGGACCGGTAAAGGCAATCAGCATCAGCGCCAGCAGCAAATCCGGAAAGGCTGAAACCACGTCCACCGCGCGCTGATCAGCTCATCCAGCGGCCCTTTGAATAAACCCGCCAGCAGGCCAAGCAGGGTGCCTATACTGACCGCGACAACCATCGCCGCCAGGCTAATCAGCAGGGAATAACGGCTGCCATAAATGATACGCGCCAGCACGTCGCGGCCTAACTGATCGGTGCCCAGCCAGTGACTGGCGGAAGGCGCAAGCTGTGCGTTAACCGGATCGGCATTGAGCGGATCGTAATAAGTGAGCAACGCGGGGAAGACAACCGCCAGCAGTACCAGAAATATAAAACCGGCTGCCAGCAAAACACCGGCAGAGAAACGGCGTGTATTGCGCCCGGAAAGCAGAATCTGACTCATGCGTTTTCCTCCCCGGCAGCGGGCGCGTCGCGCAAGCGCGGATCGATAAACAGGTACAAAATATCCACCAGCGTACTGAGCACCACGTACACCAGCGCCGAGAAAATCGCTACCGCCAGCACCACCGGCAAATCCTTACCCAGCACGGCATCGACGGTGATTTTGCCCAGTCCCGGACGGCCAAACACCTGTTCGGTGATCACCGCGCCGCTGAGCAGACCGCCAATCAGCCAGCCGGTGAGGGTGACCGCTGGCAGCGCGGCGTGGCGCAGCGCATGGCGTAAACGGATGACAGTGTTGCCCAGTCCCCAGGCGCGCAGCGTCAGAACAAAGGGCTCATCAAGCGCATCTTCCAGCCCGCGGCGCAGCACCTGCGACACCACTGCGCCCTGCGCCAGTCCGAGGGAGAACGCCGGTAACACCAGCGACGAAAAACTGCGGTCACCGGCGACCGGAAACCAGCGCAAGGTAAAGCTGAAGATAAACAGCAGCACGATGCCAAGCCAGAAAGAGGGCGTAGACGCCAGAATCAGTTCGATGAAACCGGCGATGCGTTGCCCCCGGCGACGATGCGCGGTCGTGACCGCCATCAGCACGGCAAACACCAGACTGACCACCAGCGCCAGACCGGTGAGTTTCAGCGTCGGCCACAACTGCGACAGCACCAGCGAACTGACGTCGGTATTGAGCATGTACGAACGACCAAAATCCCCGTGTAATACGCGCCACAGGTAATGCAGATATTGCAGATACAACGGCTGATCCAGTCCCCATTCGGCGCGGATCGCCGCCTCAATCGCCGGTGTATGCACCTGTTCGCCCATCAACAAACTGACGATATCGCCGGGCGCGAGGTAAACGCTGATAAACGACAGCGTAACCGCTGCCCACAGCACCAAAACGCCGGTGACTATCCGCCGGATGATCCGCCCGCGCCACGACGGTCTGGCCTGAGGGCGACGGGGAGAAATAAATGCAGTTTCAGCCGACATATTCTGATTCCTTACTTCTGATTAATGCTTGCTCAGCCAGACGTCATAGGCGTTTTCAGGCATCTGTTTGAAAGGCCTGAAGCCGACACCGTGAACGTAAGACGCTGCCGCAATCTGATCTTCCGGCTCGTAAAGCGGGATCGCCAGTGCCTGTTGCAACACCGCAAAATTCTGCAACTGACCGTAGAAGGTTTTGCGCTGTGCGTTATCCAGCGTCAGCGACGCGCCTTTGAGCAGCGGAATAATTTCCGGCGCATCGGTGCGGCTGTAATTGATCGCACCGCCGCCATTGACTGGCAGATAGTGATTTTCGATATCAATGCCGTCGGTGTCGGTATTGGAGTTGGCAATCGATCCGAACTGGCCGGTTTTGCGCACTTCGGTATAGGTGCCGGAATCGACATAACGGATCTTCAGATCCACGCCCAGCCGCTGCCGCGCCTGCGCCTGTATCGCCTGCAACAGCACGTCGCGCTGGTCGCGCACGGTCGCCTGCGCCTGAATAATTTCAATGCTCAGCGGCTGGCCGTTTTTGGTGCGGATGCCGTCGGCGCCTTTGGTTTTCCAGCCTGCTTCATCAAGCAACTGGTTTGCGAGCGTCGGGTTATTGCCGTATTTACCGCTCAGGCTGGCGTCATACAACGGATCGACCGGCGACGTAATGCCCCAGACACGCGTGCGTTCGCCGCGATAGATCGACTGCAAAATCGGTGAAATATCCAGACCCTGTAATATCGCCTGACGGACTTTGACGTCCTGCGTCGGGCCATATTTCACATTCAGGAACAACGAATAAGGTGTGCCGGTATTGAGTGCGTGCTGGTAAGAGAAATCAGGATTGTCTTTGAATTCACCGGCATCGTTACCGGAAACGCCTTCAATCACATCTACCTGACCGGACAGCAGCGCGCCGGTGCGCACGGAAGATTCCGGCAGGAAACGGTACGTAATCCCTTCGAGATATGCCGGACCCTGATGTTTCGCATTCGCCGATGCCCAGCGGTAATCCGGGTTGCGCACATACTCAATCTGCTGACCTTTCTCATAGCGTTTGAGAATAAATGGCCCGGTACCCGCGATGTCTGTACCACCGGATTTCAGCTGCGGTGAAGTCCATGAAGAAGGCGATATCAGCTTCAGGCCGGAAGCAAAGGAAAGGAACGGGCTGTAAACGTCTTTCAGCGTAATGCTGACGGTGTGTTCATCCGGCGTGGCGACACTGGTAATTCGCCCTGCGAGCGTGCAAATACTCGACCCTGCGCAATACGCCGGATCCTGTGCATGACGGAAATTTTCGGCGACGGCAGCGGCATTAAATTTCTCGCCATTAGAGAATGTCACGTCATCGCGTAGCGTAAACGTGTAGGTTTTGCCATCGTCAGACACCTGATAACCGGTTGCCAGCCACGGAATGTAAAAGCCGTCCGGCTTGCGTGCTAACAGCGATTCATAGGCAACACGCAGGATCAGTTCCGCTTTTGACTGGCCGTTTAACTGTGGATTGAGCGTATTGGGTTCGGTTTCCACGCCCCACGTCAGATTCCCGCCTTGTTGCGGTTGTTCTGCGGCATACAGTGACTGACCGGAAGAGAGCACTAACAGCGCAAGCGCAGTGAGAGAACGAACGTTAACAGAGGATTTCATACATTTCCCGTCAGGTAATAAGTCATGAATTATTCGAATGAACTCAATAAATAACGCCGCTTTATTCCGCGCAGCTGAAGGGATTATTAATGTCAGGTTGCTAAGTTGTAAAATCACAATATTTGCTTATAAGAAACAATAAATGACTTAGTAAATGAGTGGCATGGCCGAAATAAAATGAAGGAGAATATAATTCGCTATCGATATCTGTTTTTTGAGTGACTGCCTCAAACTCAGGGTTGCTGGCGTCGGCCCACACCGACCAGAG
>NZ_JYDG01000034.1:0-9495 GCF_003263545.1 Rahnella sp. AN3-3W3 | reverse complement strand
CGGCGAGCCCACGACCTTGACCTTAAGAGCTTGCCCTCAAAACCACGGCACGGTCGCTACCGCACTCAACCCGTATGCTCCAAACACCCCTTCAACAGGTTCTGTTAACAACGCCCCACGCCGGATAAACAATCTGAATGCTTCACCGGTCGAGAGACTTTTCACGTGAATAAATGGCAGTGAAGTGATTTGCGATTTGCTGTCGGGGATACGCTCAAGGGCTTCCTCTTCGCTTAACCGGCCTCTTTTCACAGACCGGCAGCGCAGTCTTTCTGCGCTGCTTTTCACCTGCACACGGCTAAAGCAGCAATGTTGTGCATCCGCCGGGACATCGCGGATTTCGCTGATAGCCACATGGTCATTCAGCCCCTTCATCCATAAGGTCTTGCCGAAGACTGTCAGCATCGCGGCCGTACCGTGCAAGCGGATGATGTCGCCCGGTTTCTGCCCGTAATGCGGAAAACTGATGCCAATTTTACCCGCAGCATGTTGCCCCAGTGCGCGATGCAATTTGGCAAACAGCGCCGCCATCAGCAGATCGCTGCCAAATTCCGGATCGGGCAGAACGCGGATTTCCTGATAACTCTCCATGCTCGCCCCTTACTCGCCTTTCTCGCCGAAGACGCCGCCACGGATCAGCGTCGCCATCACGTAATGCTGTTGCTCTGTGTCTGGCTTTTTATCTTTCGTCACCCAGTTATCCAGCAGGGTGTAAAAATCCATTTTTTGCTTCGGCTGGCGATAGGCTTTGCCTTTGCTGGTTACAGAGCCATAAGGTTCGACGGCAATCGGGCCGAGTTCAAGTTCTGCCGCATCGGGATACCAGTCATCGATTGTGCGCAGCGCATTGCCGATTTTCTGTGAATGCAGCGCCGCAATGCCGCCCGCCTGATAGAGGATTTTGCTTTTCTTGCTTTCACGGCTTGAGTCTAAAACCAGTTCCTGTGAAGGGAATACTTCCTGACCTTCCCCTAAACGGACGAAAGCCTCGACGGTCAGCAACACAGATTCTTTGCCACTCAGCCCCTGATCAATCACTGCGGCCAGTTCAGCCAGACTGCCGGTGGGCTGACTGAACTGGCGCAGATTGTATCCGTCCGCCTCAAATTCCCAGCGCTGATTATTGTGCGTGACATGAACGGCAATGCCTTCCGCGCCGATACGGTTGCGCCAGAGAAAACGCCCGTTCGCCAGGTTTTCCGCATAACGGGCGGCCAGCGTGCCAAAGCCCTGTTCAGTGCGATAACCGTCAATCACGGCGGTCAGCGCAGCCTGATAATCCTGATCGTTACACACCGACGGCGACGACAGATTGCCCAGCACGCGCAGGGTAAAGCGCAGCTTCAGAGTATCTGCATCGAACGGCAGCGCCGCGACATCAACACGTTGCAGGTTAGGTTTCTGGATTTCAGCATCCAGTTTGGTGGGATCAGTGGACGCGGCATTTTTCATGCGGTTGGAAATGGTGCCACGCACGGCTTTTTCCTGAATTTCGATCGGTTGCCATTTTCCGGCGTCGTTTAAATCCTTCCAGTTACCGGCAAACATCTGCGCATCTGAGTTTGCCAGTTTGCGTTCAAAGGCGAGGACTGATGCGGTTTTTACGGTGGTTTTGGTCATTGTGCTTTCCTTGTTTCAATGATTAAAAATCGGAGTGATCTTGTTCAGTTAAGTCGGCTTCCTGCAGCGGTTTAGCGTGACTGCAGATGTAGTGTTCAGTGCTGGCGGGGTAATGCCAGATAAGCTGATGAATATCGGTGACACGGTGCGGACTGCGCCATTCGCCGACTCCATAAACAGCTTCGACAAAGCGGAACGGCGTTGAGGGATCACGGGTTTTTGCCACGTCACCGGGAGCATATAGCGGCGAAATCGGGGTGAACCCCACCATCAGCGGCACCAGATAACCTTTCGCGGGTTTCGGCTGGTATTGCCATTGCACAGAGTCATCCTCCTGCTGTTCGGCACGGTAAGTCATCGTTGCGAAATCCAGCCACGCGTCGATCATTTCCGCCTGCGGATCCTGCGCCAGGCATTCGGTAAAGTGCTGCGCCAGCAGTTCTGAGCGGTCAACCAGCGCGAAACCCGGCAATGCGCGATACATTTCACGACGGGTGATGTTTTGTAATTCATCGCCATTCTGCGGCAGCGTCATTACCCGTACCGGTTTCATGGATGTCACCGTACCGCCCGCCAGCCGCTGAGCAACACACAACGTGTGCAGATGTTGTTCCAGTTCCCTGGCTCCTGTGTCGCCATACGCAATGCTCCCTTCACACTCAACAAACAGCGTAACGGTCATGTGCATCCGCCCTTCTTCATTGAAAGGCGCGGTTTTCGCCTCTCTGGTCAGCGGAATTCGCGTCAGCGCAAAGTAATGGTCACCCCGTTCGCTGGCCTGATAGGCCTGAACCTGATGCTTATGACACACCACGCCGCAGCCGGTGAATCGCAGACCGTGGCTTTGCTGAACCTGCCGCGAAAGCGCATGGGTAAATCCCAGAAAATGCGTGATCGCCGGAAAACCGTAGGTCAGACCAGAAATCGCATTGGCGTTTTCGACCTGAATATGAGGCAGAACAATCAGATAACTCATTGCCAGTTCTCCTGCTGAGCGGCATCAAATTCCCGCAGACGCCTGCGCATTAGCACCGACCATTCGCGGAATTCAACGGCACCAACATTGAGCTTTTCGTCCTGCTTCAGACGGGTATTCAGCCAGTGGGCAAAATCCTCCGCAATCTCACTGATCCACTCGCCGCCTTCACGCCGGAGTTTAAAATCAGGGTCGGTGCGCTGACGTAACGGATCGAGCCAGAGCTGGTGCGCCGCTTTCAGAACGCAGTCTTCCTGCTGGCTCCAGCCCTGAAGAACTGTCAGTGACTGAATCTCAGCGGCATAGCTGAAGATCATGCCGATCAGTTCATCCACGTATTCGGCGCGCTGCTGGCGGATTTCCATTGTGTTATCGCGTTCATACACCGTGTGCAGATAACGACGCAGATCAGAGACGACACGGGTGACTTTAGGGGAAACCGCCGTCAGAAAGGTTTTATGTGAGGCAGGTGGCTTAAGGGATTGCTGCCACTGCGGCGGCGCGCAGCGCAGAAGATGATTTTTGCCGCCCCGCGCACTGTTCAGGCAGGAGATATTTTGCGGCTTGGTGCCCCCCATATTTTGCACCGCGAGATCAGGAAAATACTGGACAGCTTCGGAATGACAGTGCCCTTCACGTCGCGCTTTGCGGGCAGCCACCGAGGCTTCGCTGTAACGTGCATGGCTGATGCGCTGATACAAATCATGCGCCAGTGAAGAAGAATAAAGCGGACTAAGCAGATGGTATTCGCCCGCGCCAGAAACGGGAAAATAAAGCTGTTTAGCGAGCTGGTGCGTCGAGAGCGTTTTATCCGACAACGCCTGCATAAACCCGCTGACCCATTGCTCTGCCTGCATATCATTTTCCGCTAATGCCGCCAGCGCTGAAAAGTCACCGCGTTTGAGGCTGGCAAGCAGAGAATCACCTTCGTGTTCCGTTTGCAGCAATTTCGCGAAATCCAGCGCGGCGGAATTCCCGACGGCATCCACCGCGGGTGAAGGTAACGTTGCCGTTGTCAGATAAGCCGTTTCATCATTTCTCACTGTGCTGTAAACGCTGCTGCCTTTAGCATCGCCATGAAAGTATTTCACTGCGTGTGTTACCAGACTTATTTGCCCCGCGCGCGCGGCGGCATCGGTCAGCCAGGTACGGACGTTATATTTCTTTTCCAGCTCGCGACTTTGTTCAAAAAGCTGTTGTTCAAGCCCGGCTTTCTCTTCCGCGCTGGCTACAGAGAGTTGTTTTTCAGCGGCCTTATTGAAGGTTTCCAGTTTGAGCTGGTAGCGGTCGTGAATGTAACCGGTAATAAACTGACTTAATCCATGTGTTTCCATGTTCTCTCCTTGATTAATCGAGTGCACCAAACACCCCTAACGCTTCATTCCAGTGCCATCGTTTGTTTTCGTCGTCGGCTAAACAGATTTCTCCAAACGTTTTACTGACGCGGTCAAGTTCCCAGCCGAAACTGTCTGCCAGTTCCTGATAGAGGGTTTCGCAGTTCATCTCCATCCACGGACTGACACCTTCGGCATATTCCTGATCAATGGCCTTAAATCCGCTGCTATCCTTCCAGCCTTCAGTTCCCTCATCCGGTTGCCGAAAACGCGGCTCGTCGCCCTCTTCCTCCAGCCACAGATAATATTGCTGATCGGGTGTTGAGTGGCGGAAGGGGGTTCGCTGTTGTAATTCGCCGCACCAGTCGGCGTGATCACGCCACCAGCGGGCGGCATAGTTGTCGCCGCAGGGCTTTCTCCCGAGTAACTCCGGCCATAATCGTCCGTGTTCCATATCGGTCATGCTCAGCAGAGGATCGGCTGTTTCCCGCTCTTGTATACGCGGAATGGCGCTGAGAGTTTCGTATTCTTCCGGTCGCAGTAAGTCATGCAGATCGTGGCTCGAAAACGCATTGCCGCCGCTTTCAAAACCCGGTTTGCAGTAGGCAGGCGTCTTCTTTCTCAGTGCCTTAACGTTTTTATGCAGGATATGAATATTGGGTGTTTGCGGGACTGACTGGCGATGGCGCTGAACACGTCCGGCGAGCTGGATAAGCGAACGCATGGAACTGGGCTCAGCAATGGCCCAGTCGTAATCATGGTCTCTTCCGATTTCCGCAACAGAAGTCGCGAGCACGACAAAAATATGCTGCTTTTCCGGATGCACGGCCAACGCCTTACGCACTTCTTTCACCTGCCAGACAGCGTCTTCGTCATGGCGGGTCAGCATCACATCAAGACGGTTTTCGATATGAGCCCGCATCGCCAGCGGATACTGGCTGTGATAGACGCAATAATGCAGTTGTATATTTGCCGGAGACGGCGTTGTCATCAGACGTTTTGCCACCGCGACCAGCGGATCGATATTAGCAATACGGACAATACCGACGGTCAGCTTTTTGCCTTTGTGATGCGCATTGTGCAGCTCAAGTAAGGACTGATGAACGCGCGTGGACACCGCATTGACTACATCATTCTCACTGGCGCTTTCCGGTGACACCGTGACCAGCGATGCCTGACGCAGCGGACTGGCCTGTTGCAATAACGGCACCCGTTTTGCCACAAATTCGCGGTGCTGTTGCCCGTAAGATTTGCCGGTCATATGCTGACCTTCCGCGACATTAAATTCATCAAACCACGCGCAGCACACGTTCACCGGCAAACCGGGCTGGCCGCAGGCTTGCTGATACGCTTTCCGCCCTGCGACATACGCACTGAATAATGCCTGCACCAGCGCCGGTGCCAGCGTCGCGGATGAAAGCAACACCCGTGAACCCAGCATTCCCGCCCAGTTCACTAACCGGCACAATGCAGGCAAATCAGCCATATCAAAATCGTCGGGTTCGTCGAGAACCAGATCAGAAGTCAGCAGCCTGAGCATCGGGGCAATCTGATAACCGCCGCGCAGGCTTTCACAGGCAGGCATAAGATGGTCGATCGTCGTCACCAGTACTGGCGCGCTGATGAGTTTCAGGAGAGCGTCTTTACCTTTGAGCCACTGTCCTAACCTGCCGGTATCAACCGAACCGTCGTAACGCACATACTGATGTTCTGCAAAGAGTTCATCCGCAGACTGGCTGCCGGTATTCTTTATGTCGGCGGTATCGTGATGAAGCTGATGCAACTGCTTTACCGCCTGCGAGCCGATCAGCACTGCCAGATCTTCTTTATCGAGATGCAGTTTCTCACCCAGTGCGTCACCGGTCTGTAGAGTCAGCGTCCGCAGACCAAGCGCGACAGAGAAACGACAACCACGTTTTTCATCCGCCAGCCCGTACATGATCCGCGCATTCGCCAGCGTTTTCCCGCAACCGGTCGAGGCCATATTGACGCCGAAAAATCCCTGCTGGCGGGCGTTTTCCCGCAGTCCGCAGGTTAAGTCGAATGCTTTATCCTGCCAGCGAAACGTCTCCTGCTGAGCGCGTTTTTTAAATCCTTTATGCCGTATGATGGCCGGTAATGTATCCCGCAGATACGGCAGACTGCGCGCCAGCAACCATGCGTTCTGGCTAACGCCAATATTGTGCTCATCAAGATGTTGTCTGGTGCCGGTGTTGGCAATGGGCGAAAACGCCGGATCCTGCCAGCCCGCTGTCGCATCCAGCGAAGAATACAAATGGTCAGCCAGCATCAGCACCAGCCGTGCGAGATGGCGGGTAAAACGGTGTTCAGGTGCGATATGAGGCGAAGTAAACAGCGGCAGTTGCAGCGCGCGTGCGGCAAATTTGTGCGCTTTGCTGCGCCATATCGCGCTTTGCATCGGCGTACCGTGCGGGAACTGCCAGACAGCGCGTTGTTCTTTTGCTGTCCACGGCGCATCCATATTGGTGGAGTTCCAGCACGGCGCAAATTGCTTATCCTGCCATTGCTGAATATCGGAAAGTTGCGGCGGATTGATGTAGTTATCGTTTCGATGCGGATACACCGGCAGGCGGTGATGCGAAACAATCAGCCAGGCCACCAGACGCGCGACCGGCGGCAGACTTTCCAGCGGGCTGTTATAACTGTGGCTGGCATTATTGCGGGCCAGGTTTTGTATCATGGCGTATTCGTCTTCAGCGCTGACATGCTGCAAACGGGTCAGCCATTGTTCATCGGTCTGCTGGCCGACATACGCCTGAAATAAACGAACAGACACCCATTCGTGCCTGAACGGTTCAAAGCCTTTCCCCTTCCCGCTGAGTTTATTCTGGAACAACTGACTGGCTTTGCCAAAATCATGAAAAAGCCCGGCGATAGCGGCCAGTAATCCGATAGTCTGCATACTGTGAAAAGCATTTTCGCTGCCGGACTTTACTATATCCCGCTGCGTCGTATTAGTGGCTACCGAGCCTTTATCATTAAACTTACGAATATTTCCGACAACCCAAAGTATTTCCGTCTGATTATTTGATTTTATCCACTGACAGGCCACCGCCGTATTTCTGCGCGCCGTTCTCTTGAGTATTCGCCTTAATGTATTCAGCCCTTCCATGGTTATCGCCGTTTGCCACGTCCGCTCGCCCTTGCGCTCAGCAAACTGATCGATGATCCGCCGCGTTTCGGTCAGCGCTTTTTTATTACATTCGGATACCAGTAATATATTCATGGTTGCTGGCTTATTTCATGTGCAACGTTCTGCACCGTTTCAATCATAATGTCGAGCGCATCCGCACGCTGGAAATTGCTCAGACAACGCTGACGAAATTCCTGCTCATCTTCGCCGTTCATGGCAGCAATAACAGCCTGTGGCAGGATCAGTGCATCTTTAATTAAGTCGGCGACATCAAATACCAGGCCGCCGCGCCGTGTTTTGCCATGCATGACCGCCAGACCGTGCGGCAGGCCAATAACCCAGACCGCCGTCGCAGCCAGCCCGTACGCCAGATAGTTGCCGTGATCGAGATAACGATTAGCGACGTCAACACCGCCGCCGCGTTTTGCCCGCGTAAAGTCGCCGTAGCGCGCTGCCGTCGCGGCCAGCTTATATAAAGCTTTTGTCAGCACGGCTTCCTGCGCCATCAGTGCGTCCGTGTTCTGGCACTGCGACAGGCTTTGCTCAAACCGTTGCAACAGGGATTCTGTACGGGCGGTATCCAGCTGGAAAGCGTCTTCACGTGCCAGCGTTGGGCTTAACCAGTGTTTACGAATTTGCTCACTGCGCACTTTCTGAAACGCCACTGCGGCTGCCAGTCGTTTCTGTTCATCGAACCAAAAACTGACCCATTGCTGAAGATATTCCGTCGGACGGTATTCACTCTGAGACGTCAGCCAGGAGACATTCACTTCAACTTCATTCGCCGAATAAAGTGGCGTTCCGCCGCCGCCACAGAACCCGACCAGCACACCCGCACGGGCAAACTCACGCATCGCCGCCTGCGTTACCGACGTTCCGGTTCCCAGCATCACGACAGTGGTATTGGCGATGGGGATATTCCAGTACAGCGACTGTTTCCCTTCTTCCGTGACATATTCAACCCGCCCACCATTAACCAGCACACGGCAATATTGCAGGTAATAAATATTCGAACGTTTGGAGTGGAGGATCGTTTTTAGCTCAGCAGGCATCAATGCGTTAGTCATTTTGAATTCCCTTCAATTTTAATAACGGGATTAAAATAAACCTATTTACGAAAACATCAACGCATTAATATATTCATATTTTGTATGTTCTTAAAGGTGATACTTTCAATCAACATCCCGGGCAATGTATTAGTGAATTAATTAACTTGTTCGATCAAATGCATCTATGACGAGAGAATGAGGATTTTTCTGCCTGTTCGGCAGTTAACTGAATAACAGTCAGACTTCCGACCTTCTCGTTTTTCTAAGCTGCCTGTACGGCAGTGAACCAAATAAAAATGGGGCTAAATGACTAATGCCATTCTAAGCTGCCCGACCCGTCCTGAATGGCGTTGACACATCTAACTCATGCATTGGGGAAAACGTGATGACTTTCTCCAGTCGATAAAATTTTGTTGGTTATTCAAATCCATGTTTGATAATTTTCTTTGAATAAAAGCATTAATGCTAGGTTTTCTATCCCTTGTTTCTAGTATCTGTGCACAATATATTCGATATGAATATCCAGTAAAACCTAACTCGAAACGAATGACACGGCGGCGGGTGTCGCCAATAACGAGACTGGCTCCGGCCCCGCCACCAGACCCTCCCAGCAAACTCATACTTGGTATATCCCTGATTGGAAGTTCCCACTCAAAGCCGTTACGTGCGATCCAATGTTTTACATCACGTTCATGAGCATTTTTAAGCGCAGCAGGAAACCCCTTCGTATCCCTTGCAAATGCGTAGCGATACTCTTCCCACCAGGTTTTAAATGTTTGCGATTTTGGGTTTGCTTTGTATAAATCTTTATTATTTGGATTAGTTCCTACGTGGATCCATTTGTCTGCATTAGTATCTAACTTGTACCAATCTACTGTTTCAATCCATTGTAAATCTGGACAATCAATACCTTCGCCAGAAAATGGTCCCATAGAGCGTGACTGGACTTTCAACTTAGCGACCAGATCGAAGTTGTGTCCTATTTTTCCTGAATCTCGTATTGACTTAATGTTGCGTAATTCAAGTTTGTCTACTGTCATTATTGCTTTCATATATCTCCATTATTGAATGCCAGGTGTTTACTCCTGGTGTGTGAGCAGTTGGACAAGTCCGGGGTCACAGCCCGGTTGCATCAGTCTGGTTATAGATAATTTGCGACAGATTCTGTTGCTAAATCAGTCTCTTCGTTAAATGATCCCTCTGAGGTCACGCAAGTGGCTTTGCCTATGCCCGTACTCCCGTAAATTCAAAAGTTTAATGAGATTTTCCCTGTATTTCTAAGCTGCCTGTACGGCAGTGAACTTTGCTGGTCAGGTTTACACGCCGTGCCGCATTTTCTAAGCTGCCTGTTCGGCAGTGAAC
>NZ_JYDG01000033.1:0-12011 GCF_003263545.1 Rahnella sp. AN3-3W3 | reverse complement strand
GTCAAATTTCTGCCAGAAACGCAACGCCTGCAAAAGTTTCGGCGTGGCGACGTAGGCGTGGAAACTGATGATATCGGAAAGTTTTGCCGCTTCGACATCAATGGGATGGGTGAAAAACTCGTTTTCCGGCTCATCCGGATCCTGCGAGAAATGCCATGCGCAGACAGTCAGCGGCTGAAGCGGATCTTCATCCCGCGCCCAGACAAACGCCTTTTGCATCAGTTCCAGCGCAAAGACTTCGAGTTTTTCATCGTATGACACTTCCTCAAGCCCGCTGGCAAAAGTGCCACGGTTGCCCGGCTCGTTATACAAATCCCAGATGGCGATACGTTCATCGGTGCGGAAATAACGGACAATATCGCGCACATAACGCTCCACTTCCGGCCACATATCGCGGTTGCACACCACATCGCGCCCCGGACTGGCTGCTGCCTGGCTGTTATGTTTACCCGGTTCCGGCGCTTTTTGCGGCCCGAGGAACGGCTCGTCTCCGGAGAACCCGCAGTCATCCATCAGCGTCAGCATCACTTTAATCTGATGACGGGCGGCAATCGCCAGAAACTCGTCAATGCGCGCCAGCAAACCGTCGCGATCATCCTGCCAGACAATAAACGGCAGATTGATGCGCAGCTGGTTGTAACCCGCCTCATGCGCCCAGCCAAGTTCCTGATCGATAGTTGGCGCATCAAAAGTCTCGCGCTGCCAGAGTTCCGTCCAGTTCACTGCCGTGCGTGGCAGATAGTTAAATCCACAAATCCAGCCTTGTTGCTGGCTCCACACGGATGCCTGCTCCCTGCTCCACTGCTGTTTCATTCATCGCTCCTGAAGTTAAATGCATTAACTGACATTATTAGCTGTCTTTTATTCTCTGCAGAGAATGGCTGCAAATTAATTGCTCAGGTTATGGAGTTAAGATCACACTCTTTTACCTGATTTGCGCAGCCATCAGAGAATTTAATGCGGTGACAAAGTGTGAAATTAAAATAGAGCGAAGGGATAAGCCGGAGTGAAAAATCCCATTGCATACAATGAGATAATTATATTGCACGTTTGTTACGGATAATAATATTAATCACCATAAATAATGGCGGAAATAACGTTAGTAAATAAGATGAATGATTAATGCTTTCCGTTTAAGGGGAATATCGGAGATGCAGATATTCCCCTTTGCAGAATCAGTCCAGATCCACGCCGTTGCTGGCGATCACTTTCTTGTACCAGTAAAACGATTTTTTTCTCTTTCTTTCCAGCGTGCCATTTCCGGCATCATCACGGTCGACGTAAACAAAGCCGTAGCGTTTACTCATTTCGCCGGTCGAAGCGGAAACCAGATCGATACAACCCCAAGAGGTGTAGCCGATCAGCGGCACGCCGTCGGTGATCGCCTCGCCCATCGCGTGAATATGCTCGCGCAGATAGCTGATGCGGTAGTCGTCGTTGATTTCACCTTGCGCGTTGATGTTATCTTTCGCGCCGAGGCCGTTTTCCACCAGGAATAGTGGTTTCTGATAGCGGTCGTACATCATGTTCATGGTGATGCGCAGGCCAAGCGGATCGATTCCCCAGCCCCATTCGCTGGCGTCGATGTACGGGTTTTTCAGCGATTTGACGATGTTGGCCGCGCTGCTGTTGTTGTCGTTCATGTCTGCCGATGCGCAGCGTGACGCGTAGTAACTGAACGAGACGAAATCGACGGTGTTTTTCAGGATCTCTGCGTCGCCCGGTTCCGTCACCACGTTCACGCCCTTCTCTGCAAAGACCCGCCGGGTGTACGTCGGATATTCGCCGCGCGCCTGCACGTCGATGAAGAACAGGTTTTCGCGATCTTTCTGCAACGCTGCCCAGACGTCCGCAGGCTTGCAGGTTTGCGGATAAAAATTCCCACCCGCCAGCATACAACCGACCTGATTTTGCGGATTCACTTCATGGGCGATTTTGGTCGCTAAAGCACTGGCAACCAGCTCATGATGCGCGGCCTGATATTTCACCTGCTCCTGATTTTCACCTTCTTCGAAGACCAGACCCGCCCCGGAGAACGGGCTGTGCAGCAGAATATTAATCTCGTTAAACGTCAGCCAGTATTTCACCAGTCCGTCGAACGCCTCAAAACAGGTACGCGCATAACGGGCGAAAAACTCGACCATTTTACGGTTACGCCACGACCCGTATTCGATCACCAGATGCATCGGCACATCGAAATGACACAGCGTGACCAGCGGTTCGATGCCGTACTTTTTGCATTCGGCAAACACGCCGCGATAAAACGCGATCCCCTCCGCGTTCGGCGTCAGTTCATCGCCGTTGGGATAAATCCGGCTCCAGGCAATTGACGTGCGGAACACCGTAAAGCCCATTTCGGCCATCAGCGCGATGTCTTCTTTATAACGGTGATAGAAATCAATCGCCTGATGCGCCGGATAAAACTCGTCTTCTTTCAGTGAGAAACGTTTTTCCTGACCCGTTTTAACCGCCAGACGGTGCGCGCCGTGCGGGATCATATCGACCGTGGTCAGGCCTTTTCCGCCTTCAAAACTGCCGCCCTCAGCCTGATTTGCGGCAATCGCGCCGCCCCATAAAAAACCTTCAGGAAATGCTGATGCTGCCATGAGAAATCCTCTCCTTTAATTTATTTAACTGCGCTCTGCGAAACCGCAAAGGCGGCGGGAACCGTTGATTCCGGCGCTGTATTTTTTGGCGCCACGGTTTCCACCGGAATATCTTCAAATCCGAGTAACAGCGTGGTGAAGAAGGAAATCACCACCGCGAGGATCATTACGCCCGCGACCCAGACAATGCTCATCGGATTTGACGGGTCAAAGAACTGTACGCTGGTAAACAGCCCCGGTGACGCCATCGAATGGCTGGCAAGTCCGCCTAATCCGGCCACGCCACCGCAGATGAAACCACTGATTAAACAGGCGATCAGCGGACGTTTCAGACGCAGCGCCACGCCGTACAGCGCGGGTTCGGAAATCCCGGCGACAATCGCCGATGCCGCCGCCGCCAGCGCCGTCTGACGCAGCTCCGGGTTTTTGGTACGCCATGCGACCGCCAGCGAAGAACCGCCCAGCGACAGGTTCGCGCCAATTTCCGACGGCATGACCATGCCCTCTTTGCCGGTTTCGGCGATGGTCTGAATAATGGTTGGCGTGAACACGCGGTGCATGCCGGTCATCACCAGCAGCGGCCAGGCCGCGCCCATAATGGCGACCGAAAGCCAGCCGAGATAACTGTGAACGGTGTACACCACCGCCGAAATCCCGGTACCGATCCAGATACCCAGCGGGCCAATCAGCATGATGGCGACCGGTGCCGCAATCAGCATGATCAGCATCGGTTTGAGGAAGTTTTTGGTCACTACCGGTGTAATACGATCGACCCATTTTTCGATGTAAGACAGCAACCAGGTCATGCACAGCGCCGGAATGACGGTGTAGGTGTATTTCACCGCTGTCACCGAAATACCGATAAATTCGACTTTCTGTCCCTGCGCCGCTTTCGCCATTAAATCGATAAATGCCGGATGCACCAAAATCCCGGCAATGGCAATCGCCAGCGACATATTGGTTTTGAATTTCACTGCCGCCGACGCCGCCACCATCACCGGCAGGAAGAAGAACGCGCCGTCGCCGATGGTGTTGAGGATAATCAGCGTTGAGGCCCCCTTGTCGAAGACGCCGGTCATATCCAGGATCATCGCCAGCAGTTTGACCATCGAGCCACCGATAATCGCCGGGATCAGCGGTGACATGGTGCCGATCAGCGCATCGAGAATGCCGGATCCAATCCGTTTGAGCGTGATTTTGCTTTTGTCCGGAGCTTCCTCACTGGCCGCAGCAAAGCCTTCCGGCAGCAGTTTCAGCACTTCAGCGTAGGCCTGAGAAACATTGTTACCGATGATCACCTGACACTGTTTTTCATTGCGCACCACACCCATCACGCCGGTAATGGCTTTCAGCGTGGCGGTATCGACGGCAGATTCGTCATTCAGCACGAAGCGCAGGCGTGTCATGCAGTGCGTCACTGCTGCCACATTCTCCGCACCACCGATTGCCGCGACAACCGACTGTGATATTGCTGCAAAATTTTTAGACATGAGTAACAACTCTCTCGGATTCATAGGGTTATGAATGTTTTTCAGAAGCCCTGGCTTCTGTGAAACCACTTTTTATGCAACGTACTGGTTCTTTTGTGAAAGGCTGTGAAACGATAGGTAACCGGTTTCATGCGAGAATGTGCAGTTCTATTCCTGACTTCAATAAAAATCTGCAACGCTGTTTTATTTTTGTGACACCGATCTCCCGCTGGCCTTCAGCCGGGCTGAAATCATCGCAATACGCGGGGAATGTGTAGAATGACGGATAATTTTTCTTTTTTGGGTGCGGCAGATGTCAACAATGCAGGAAGTGGCTAATAAAGCGGGAGTTTCCAAAGCCACCGTTTCCCGAGTGCTTTCCGGTAAGGGATATGTGAGCCAGGAAACCAAAGATCAGGTGTTTAAAGCGATTGAGGAAGCGGGCTACCGGCCAAATCTGCTGGCACGGAATCTGGCGACCAGCAAGTCAATGTGCATCGGACTGGTGGTTACCAATACCCTGTATAACGGCAATTATTTCAGCGAGTTAATCTCACAGGCCGCCAAAAAACTCGATGCCAACGGACGTCAGCTGATCCTGGTCGATGGCAAACACAGCGCCGAAGAAGAACGTGAAGCCATTCAGTTTCTGCATGATTTGCGCTGCGACGGCATTATTATTTATCCGCGCTTTTTATCCGTCGATGAAATGGATGACATCATCGATAAATATAATAAGCCGGTGATGGTAGTGAACCGTAAATTACGAAAACATCAGAGCCATTGTATTTATTGCGATCACAAAGGTTCAGGTCTCCAGGCCACCAATGCGCTGATTGAGCGCGGCCATCGCAATATTGCTTTTATCACCGGCTCGATGGATTCCCCGACCGCGATTGAACGCCTGTCAGGTTATAAAGAGGCGCTGACGGCAGTTGGTTTACCAATAAATGATGCATTGATTATCTCCGGCAAATGGTCAGCAGCCAGCGGTGCCGCCGCCGTAGAAGCCCTGCTCGCCGCCGGTCAGACGTTCAGCGCCATTCTTGCCAGTAACGATGAAATGGCGATCGGCGCGATGAAGAAACTGAACGATGCCGGAATCGCCGTCCCCGCCGATGTTTCGGTGATCGGGTTTGATAATATTCCGACCGCGCCGTTTCTTATTCCGGCGCTGTCGAGCGTGAAAGATCCGGTCAGCGATATGGTCAGTGAAGTCATCAGCCAGATTATTTCCATGCTCGATGGCGGTTATTTGTCCGAACAGAATAAGTTTGTATCAGAGCTTATTTTGCGGGAATCGGTGACGAGCGGACCTTATCTTAAACCGCGCTGACGTGTTAGACTCACACCGTTAATTTATTGTTTTAACAAAATTATTATTGAAATGACTCACAGGAAGTAGTTATTCAAACTGTTGTTTAGATGGAGTTAAACGATGAGTGAAATGATTCACAATAATATTCGCAATCCAAAGTTTTTATCAGAGGATGATATTTGTCGCCCTGTCAGTGCAGGCGCAATGACAATTCAAAACTGTGCCGTTATGCGCCCGCTTCCCTGCATTGTGATTCTGGTTCACGGCGTGAATGATGTCGGTGAGGCTTACCAGGATCAGGATACCGGCATTTGTGCCGGACTGAATACCCGGCTGGGACGTCAGGATCTTCATCCACATGAATGGAAAACGCACGAATTCATGATTTCCGACGCCGATGACAATGTCGCGAACCTCACCTGTAGCGTGCAGGATCACACCTGTATCGGGGTCGCTAACCGCTCACCGGTGATCCCGTTTTACTGGGGTTATAAACCGGTCGACCATGAAACCTGGGAGGAGGATCAGAAGCAATACCGAAAAGACTTACTCGAAAAATATAATAACGCTGACCTGCCTTACGATACCTACCGCGAAAATGACGCAGTCAAAATTCGGCAACACGACAACCAGAATATCGACAATCTCAATAACTGGCTTGATCTCACATCCGCCAAAGGCGGCGGCACTTTTGCCAATGCCACCACCTGCATTCCTGATATGTTTGGTCCCGGTGCATCCGGCCGTATTTTAGAAGCCGTCGGGTTATTCAAATCCCGCAGTGATCTCGAAAATCACGGTGACTGGAGTCATCCGATTTATGAAAATCCGCACCGGATTTATCAGGCTTATGCCGCACGCCGCCTGGCCGATCTGATTTTAGATATAAGACAAAATCCGTTAACCCAGAATGACACAATTAATATTGTTGCCCACAGTCAGGGCACGATTATTACCATGCTGGCCAATATGTGGGTGCAGGCTGAAGGCGCAGCGCCTGCCGACTGCGTAGTACTCAATCATTCACCCTATGCGCTGGAGAACCGCTGGCTGGAAAACGCCATGCCCGGAAATCAGCAAACCAGTCAGGGACGGCAAAAAACGCTGAACAATTTTTGCCGGCTTATGTCACAGAACCCTCTGTACCAGCCGGGAGCAACCTCTCATGACAGTGCCTATCTTCAGCAATTGCACGACATCGGCTGTATTTCATTAAATAAATCACCGTGGAACGACCCGCTTTATAACCGCAATAATTTCGGCAAGGTATATAACTATTTCTGCCCTAACGATCAGGTCGTGTCCATGTCACCCATTCAGGGATTCGGCTGGCGTGGGATCCCTGACAAAATCAAAGCTCAGTCAGGCGATAACCTCTATCAGCGTGTTTTCTGTAAAGACGTCGTCGTGGGCGATAAGACAGCGTTTCATTTTGAGATGCCTGCGCGTCAACCTGATGATTCCGCAGATACCGGTTATTCATTTACCGACGTCACCGTCAATGCCCCGGTTTTACCTGATCCGTTTGTCTTTAAGCTGATGGCACAGGGCAAAGGTTATAAGGCGGCACTGAGCGGTAACGATCCTAAAATTGCTAAATCCGCGATGAAAGCTGAACGGTTCCCTGCCGAATGTATTGATGTACCCGCCTCCGCACAATTTCAATATCTGGATAATGGTGTGGCGCTGAATGAAACCCAGCTGGAAGAGCTGAGAAGCCAATATCCCTGGGATATTGTCAGCGGTATTTATCATGAACTTAATGGTTATTTCCGCCAGCTGGTACTGTTACGCCGGATGACAGATAAAGAACTGGACCGTGCAATAAAAATGGATACCACGTTCAGTCAGCACTCCTCCATTGTAACCAATATTGAAGTAGCGCAGAAATCTACCGCGTTTGATCTGGCCATCGGGCAATGTCAGGCATTTGAATATCAGGATTTCTGGGAAGGATTGTTATTAAAAGCTGACTGGCGTCGTGAAATGAATCCGGATCCGAAAGTCAAAGCATACTATCAAGAAGGTATATTACATCCTCTCTTTAAACCTTTTATGAATAAACCCGAAAGTCCTAATGGGATGCCAGTGGGTCAGTTAGGCGTCGTTAACGATTATGGTGTTCGTGTTGTGCGAAATCCTCAGGAAGTAGAGGTTGCTGAAGTTCTTCAATGGGATATGCCGGTGCCAAAGGTTTAAAAAGGACATAAGTATGGAACATCTTAAAATGTTAGGGATAATTTTAGGCGCTGGCCTGCTCTCTTCTTGTGATACAGCGGCCACAGCCCCACCGACACAAATCGTCTACCGGTTTGATGACCACCGTTATCTGGAATTGACGGGGTATCACTGTGAAGGTGCCTTATGGTTCACCGATAAAAAACTCGGTATTCATTCTCAGGTGCAAGAACAGTTTTATCGTATTTTCACCCAGCCCTTTATCCACCCATCCGAAAAGTACTTAGCTATCACTGAATATCAGGGTTCAGGCTTTTTCGTTTCGAAAGACTACGGACGGACATGGGGTATTGCCCGTTTCGCCCCCGGCTCCGGCGCAGTCCAGTACGGAGCTGATGGCCCGCAACGCGAAGAAATTGAATCCATCACTGTCGTCAACGATCAGGGCTATGTGCTGACCAAACAGGGCGACCTTTATATGAGTTCAAAGCCCTTTGAAGATCCCCGGCTTGAACTCGGCGGTAGCGGCATTGATTACGCATTCACCAACAGCCGCGGGCAGGCTCAAACTAACCATATCAGGCCAGGATATGGGGGTGGAAAATGGGGAGAAAATTATGTTTCATGGAATTCATTGCAGGGTACACCACCCAGAACCATTTTCGCTTACCGAACGAATTTCCAGAACATCCCCAACAAAGTGCCTGAGGTGAAAAATTACACCGGCTGGGATCGTATGCGGTGTGATCCGGATTTGGGGTTGCCAGCAAAATGAAGCTCTCCCAAAATCTGTTCATCCTGTCTGGGCTATTAGTGATAACGGCTTGTGATACAGCGGCCACAGCCCCACCCACGCAAATCGTCTACCGGTTTGATGACCACCGTTATCTGGAATTAACGGGATACCACTGTGAAGGTGCCTTATGGTTCACCGATAAAAAACTCGGTATTCATTCTCAGGTGCAAGAACAGTTTTATCGTATTTTCACCCAGCCCTTTATCCACCCATCCGAAAAGTACTTAGCTATCACTGAATATCAAGGTTCAGGCTTTTTCATTTCGAAAGACTACGGACGGACATGGGGTATTGCCCGTTTCGCCCCCGGCACCGGCGCAGTCCAGTACGGAGCTGACGGCCCGCAACGCGAAGAAATTGAATCCATCACCGTCGTCAACGATCAGGGCTATATGCTGACCAAACAGGGCGACCTTTATATGAGTTCAAAGCCCTTTGATGACCCACGGCTTGAACCCGGTGGAAGTGGCATTGATTATACCGTTGCAAACAGCCGTGGACAGATGCAAACCCATCATATCCGCCCCGGATATGGCGGCGGTAAATGGGGCAATGAATACGTTTCGTGGAACTCATTCGCCGGACCAAAACACTGGACCATCGATACTTACAGAGCCAATTTCCAGAACATCCCCAACAAAGTGCCTGCGGTAAAAAATTACACCGGCTGGGATCGTATGCGGTGTGATCCGGATTTGGGGTTGCCAGCAAAATGACCCGTGGGGGAATATTCCCCCGGCTCTTCCTTAAGCTTTCCGTAAACGCGGTTTAAATTATCCGTTAAACACCACCGATTAAGCCTTTTCCGAATTGTCGTTTATCCCTTTGCCCTGCATTGTGCGCGTGAACATGATCCACCGTCATGACGGGACACAGGAAACAAAAATGAAAAAATCTGGAATGGTTGTTCTTTGCGCAGCGCTGCTGGTTGCGAGTGTCAGCGTCTTTGCTGAAGGCCCGCGTCAGCCGCCGGTTAAAGAGCCGCAGCCGGTACATAAAACGCACAAGCCGGTTGTTCATCATCAGCCTGCGCATCACAAAGCTAAACCGGTGCCGGTTCATCACAAGGTGAAACCAAAGCCGGAGATGAATAAGCCCGAACATCGCGGCTAAACAATTTCATGACAAGCCGCACACTGTTGCGGCTTTTTTGCATGCTGATTAAACACGTGTAACGCCTGAACGTTGTGTGCCTTTTTATTAAAGTTACTTCCCCGTCTGCCGATAACTTCCGTGCTATTTAAAACCCAAAGAGTGAATTTCACTTAAGGCCGATCTTTTTGCTAAATACGCTTAAATTTAAGCACGTTAGAAGCAAAATTTGGCGAAGTAAGAATTATCTTATGCTAACGTTTCATCCGCACATCACAGCAAAAATGCGTCGGGACAGGCGCACTATTTAGCCGGACTTTAGTACGGAAGGATCCCCGTAAAGGCGGCAGGCTAGCAGGCAAAATAAAATGAGCGAAGATTCTGATGTATTGTATCGGTTGCTGGTTCAGCGCGTAGAAGACTACGCGATTTACATGCTTAAACCCGATGGCATTATTGCGAACTGGAATGCCGGTGCGCAGAGGGCAAAGGGTTATACGCCCGAGGAAATAGTCGGAAAGCATTTTTCGTGTTTTTACACCGAAGAAGACCGCAAAAGCGGCTGGCCACAGCACGGCCTGGAAACAGCGCGCGAAACCGGCCGCTATGAATCCGAAGGCTGGCGACAGCGCAAAGATGGCACTCTCTTCTGGGCGCACATCATTATTGAAGCGTTGCGTGAAGCCGGTGAAATCATAGGTTTTGCCAAAATCACCCGCGATGTGACAGAACGTCGTGAAGCCGAACAGGCATTGTTACAGGCCAAAGAACTGGCTGAATCTAACAGTGAGCAACTTGCTTCCCTTTCGCAGTTTCTGAATACGGTCATCGCCAATATCCCGTCATCCGTGATTGTTGAGAATGCAGTTTCCCGCGAGATCTTACTGGTTAACCGTCAGGCAGAACGTTTACTGGGCATTTCACGTAAAAAAATGCTCGGTAAACGTCCGCAGGATTGCATGGGTTCAGGGCTGAGCACCTTTATCAATAAGCAGTCGGACGAGTGTCTGCGCGCAGAAGGTGTTCACCGCAGCGAACAGCAATTGCTGACCGCCATCGGCGACCGCACGTTACAAACCACCAGTTCGGTGATCCGCGGCAACGATCCGCAGACCAGCTACGTGATGATGATCGCCGACGACGTGACGGATCAACAGGCTGCACATGCCCGGATTCATCATATGGCGCATCACGATAATCTGACCAGCCTGCCGAACCGCATTCTGTTCAGCCAGCGTCTGAGCGAAGCCCTGCAACGTGACAGTTATAGCCACAGCCACACCGCCACGCTGTGTCTGGATCTCGATAACTTCAAAAACGTCAACGACGCACTGGGCCATCAGATTGGTGATGAACTGCTGCGTGCTATTTCCAAACGTCTGCGCATGACGCTGCGTGATGACGATACGCTGGCGCGCATTGGCGGCGATGAATTTGCCGTGGTGCTGCCGGGGCTGAAAGACATTTCAGCGGCACATCAGATTTCTAAACGACTGATTGAATCAGTGCGCCCGCCAGTGATCATCGACGGCCATTCGCTGTCTGTCGGTCTGAGCATTGGTATTGCGCTGGCAGATTCGGCAGAAAACACCCCGGATCAGTTACTGCGTTGCGCAGATATGGCGCTGTACGAAGCCAAACGTAATGGCCGTAACCGCTACGAAGATTTCCGAATCGAAATGGATGCCGCCGCCCGCAAACGCCGCGTGGTAGAAATGGATTTACGCGATGCGATTACCTGTAATCAGCTGCGTCTTTATTATCAGCCGATCACCGACGCGCGTCATGATGCCGTCATCGGATATGAAGCGCTGATGCGCTGGCAGCATCCGGAAAACGGGTTGATTATGCCGATCGATTTCATTCCGATTGCCGAAGAAACAGGGCTGATCCACAGTCTTGGCTCATTTGCCTTGCACGAGGCCTGCCGCGAAGCCACCACCTGGAAAGGCAATCAGACGGTTGCGGTAAACCTTTCGCCGATCCAGTTTAAAAACAGCGGGCTGGTGTCTGTGGTGGAATCTGCGCTGGAAGCCTCGGGGCTGGATCCGTCGCGTCTGGAAGTCGAAATCACCGAATCGGTGTTGCTCGATAACACACTGGGAAACATCAGCATCCTGCGCAAACTGAAGGCGCTCGGCGTGCGCATTGCACTGGATGATTTCGGCACCGGTTATTCGTCGCTGAGTTATCTGCGCTCCTTCCCGTTCGACAAAATCAAAATCGACCGGTCGTTCATCAATGACATGCAGGACAGTCGCGAGGCTCTGGCGATCATCCGCGCCATCACTGGCATGAGCCGCAGTCTGGACATTCAGACCACAGCAGAAGGCGTGGAAACCGACGAGCAGTTCCGGCGTCTGAAAGAAGAAGGTTGTACGTTGTTCCAGGGATATTTCTTCGGGCGGCCTCAGCCCTCAGAGTCAAGACTGGTTGGGTTTGCACCCCTCTGATGATAGGTATTAGACACGGGTTTTGGCGGGAGTGATCGGGGGAACAGCGGTATATATGGCTGTTATTTCTGACGATTGTTTTTGCTCCTCCCCCTGCGA
>NZ_JYDG01000032.1:0-90548 GCF_003263545.1 Rahnella sp. AN3-3W3 | reverse complement strand
CTTTTGGGGTGCAGTCCATCCTCGGCGCTTTTGTTTTCTCTTGGTTAGGATTTAATTGGCAACTACTAGCTATTTTATTTATCAGCAAAAAGGATGTTGAAGAAAGAATCGTATATATAAATCAACACTTTGGTATTGAAAGCCTACTCATAGGCCCATTATTTACAACCACCTTGATATGCATACTCCTTCCACAGGCGACAAAATATATTATTAAATTTCAGAGCAAGCCTATTAGCGCTGCAACTGTAACAACTATGACCGAAAAAATTGCACTCGCAGAGAAACAACTAGAGATAGCTGATATCGAATCTAAAAAAAGGTTGTCAGACAAACGCGAAGAAAGAAATATCGAAGAGGATATATACTCTACAAAAAGTCAAAATATCGCACTAACTGAAGCAGTTAAAGATAGAGACAATTCCCTCAAAGAAATGAGTAATTCTCTTCAGGAGGCGATGGTAGAAGTTAAGACCGCAACTGCTAACATGGTGATGTTATCCGACCAAAATGAAAAACTACAAAAAATAATTAAAGAAAAAGATAATGAACTTCGCCAGTCTATTGAGCAAAAAATAAAGCTTGAGTTAGATACTAAATCCTTAAGTAATGATCTAAAGCACAATAAATTATTATTAACATCACTGCAGAATCAATATCCTGACATATTTAAACAAATAGCAACCAGAACCGTAAGTCTGGATGAAATGAATTTAAATCGGAAAAGTCATCACGTCTCATAATTCACGTTTTATATTATTTATATGGATCATAATCGGTGGCGACTTGGTTCGCCGCCAATCCACCCAGCAGGTTCTGCCTTTTGGTTACTGGGAATGCAAACGTCAGCACCAGTGCATCGGCCTTGCCCGGTGACCTTCCTATCCGCTTCTTGATGTCTCCCTTGTCTTCAAGAACAATCCTGCCGTCGAGACGAACTTTGTACTCCGGCGCGCTCAGGTCGTCAGCAGTCTCCTGATCGTCCAAAGAACCGCCAATCTTCAGCCACGATTTGCAGCTGTTGTACATCTCGCCGCGCTTATTCGCCATTTGTGGATCAGTCGAACCACCACCGAACGGCACCAGTTGCCACGTTCTGCCCCAGCTTGAACCGATGGAATGAATGCCCGTGCCATAACCGAAGTCTATAAACACCTGGTCAGCCTTGTACTGATCTTCGAAGTCGGCGATGCGCTTCGCGGATATCAGCTCATCAGTGGTTTTTGGATAGGTGCCAAGGCATTTGCTGTGCAGCCCCTGACGCAGGTAAATCACGAAGTCATCCGCGCCGGAGTAAGCAGGGTCAACGCCGATAATGATCGGGGCGTGTGATACCTCTGCTGCTGTCCACTGGCGCTTCATGGCGGCATCGGTCAGGCCGGTTGGTATGAACTGCGCCTCTGACACGTCAGGGAAGATCCCACGCACACGCACCTTAACGAAGTCGCTGTCTTCGCCGTAGTCGTCCACCCACTTTTGCAGCTGCTCTTTGTTCGTGCCTTCCACCGTCCGGCTGTCAATCTGTGCGCAGCGCCAGCGGTGTTTGTACTTGCGGAAGCATTCGCGGAAACGTCCGCTGTTACGTGTCGGGTTCCCGAATGCCACCCAGATAATTTCGGTGTCTTCGTCCGTCAGCGCACCTTCGGCAACCTCCCAAACCAGATCGGCAATGTTGGACGCTTCATCGAATACAACGATGATGCGCTTGCGCTCGTTGTGCAGGCCGGCGAACGCCTCCGTGTTGTGCTCACTCCACGGGATGGCGTCTGCGCGCCAGCGTTTATCGTGGCCTGCGTCATTGCTGTACATCGCGGTGGCGGTCGTCGTGAACCACGGCTTGGTGATTGCGAGGTTCGACCATTTGATGATTTCCGGCCACGTCTTGGTGCGCAGCTGGTTCTCGGTGTTGGCTGTGACCACTACCTTGCAATCTTCGCAGGTGGACATTCCCCAGTTCATCAGCATGGAGATGAAAGCCGATTTGCCGATACCGTGCCCAGATGCCCTGGCTATCATCAGCGGCTGGTGTCGTGTCACCGGATTCTGAAGATGGTCGCGTATCTCGCGGAATGCATCAGCCTGCCATTTCCTCGGGCCAGCGGCGTGCGCCAGCTCCGTGCCCTCTTCGCCCCACGGGAACGCGTAATGCGCATATCCCAGAGGGTCATGCGTGAAACTGGCGATATCTTCGATCAGCTGTTCTTCCGGGGAGAGTACGGCGGCATCAGTCATTTGTCTTCACTCTGCTCTTTGACGCGGCGGCGGGCGTTCGCCATGCGGTCAGCGATGGTTACGGTGCCGCTAACCTCGATGCGCTCTTTAAACGCCATGACATCGACGTGCTTACCGATCAGCTCGAGGTTCTTCACTTTGTCCGGCCATTTGATTTTCTTGAGCATGTTCTCCAGCGTGGTCTCATCGAAATTGGTTATCGTGGTTGAGATATCCAGCCCGCTGAGCGTGGTGCGCCATATCTTCGGCCACGAACTGATTGGCTTCAGACCTCCGTCATCATTCATGATATCCAGAACGTCCATCTGGTCGATTTCCACCAACCGCAGCAGCACGTAGTCAGCACTGACGCGCAGGCGCTTATTACGCGCTTCCATCAGCGATTCGATGCGAGCAACAACCTTCGGCAGGTTCATCAGGCCAGCAGCTTTTTGTGTGGCCGTCTTCACCGAATAGCCAGCATTAATTGCTGCCTGCCTCTGGTTGCGCGGATCCTTCAGCATCTCCTGACAGAACAATTCCATTTGCGCATTAAGTTTACCTTTTTCAGCCATAATAATTACCTCCTTGGTAATCATAACACGCAAAAGAAAACCGCCAAGCGGCGGTTATTTCAGTGACTCTGACTGATCACCTACATGCAGGGGATATCATCAAACTCGCCGGTGCTGGCATCGTTAATGATGTAGGTCACAACGCCAAAAATGATTGTCTCCTCGCCTTCTAAATCCCCGCCTTCCAGCAGCGTGACCTCTTCGGGCATATCCAGTGACTGCACACATAGCGTGGGAATAAAGCTGAGACGTTTCACGCAGTATTCACCGCAAATGTTCGCTATCACGATGCTGCCTTCCAATGGACGTCTTGCAGAATCCACAACGAGAATCGCGTCTTTTTTGATGCCCTCGCGCCAGCTGGAGCCGCCAGACCTGATGAGGTACTGACCGGGCTTGCTGAACCATTTGCAGGCATCATTTGGGCTAATTCTGTTTTCGACGTAGTCAGTTGCTGGTGATGGAAATCCCATGATGCCCTCCTTATTTTTACTGTATACATATACAGTATTTCTATCGAAGGGATTTATCAAGGTTCGGAATGTAAATGTCGTGACATGTCACACCGTAAGTTTTGTCTCATGCCAGCCCATAGTCTGCCAGCATGCCCCCTCACCGATGAACGCACAGCCCTGTTTGTCACCTGGTAACGCGTCGCCGCACTTCCCGCATTTGCGCCCGGCTTGCTCGGTGAGCTGCGCCTGCAACTCTGCGTTGTCTTTGCGGATCAGCATTGTGATGTACTCGTCCATGTCGTATGGCTCGCGCTGCGGGCGGCGGAGTGCGCAGTTCTGCCGGAGCATATCGACTTCCTGCCGGTCGAGCGCCACCTCGACCTTTTGCAAACCGGCGTCACACTGTCGGGCACGCTGCGCGGCTTTGCGCTCTGCTGCGGATTTAGCCATTGTCTTTCTCCAGTTCAGCAATGCGAGACAACAACTTCTGACGATCTTCTTCCCACCGCCGCTGACGCAGATCCATAGCTTTGGTGGCCGTGTAAAGACGATTCTCCATGTCGCTATCTGCAGCCATACAAATAACTCGCCATTCTTCAGGTGAGAACTCGCGGCGATTCCCTCCATGCCTGAGAACGATAACCTGTCTTGCATCATCCCGGTATACGGTAGCCTCTTGCCCAGACATCACTCACCATCCTTCACGATGCTGCCAGCGGCCTCGATTGCTGCGTCATAGGCTTCTTTCATGGCTTCTCGCACCCATCCGAGTGGCTTATCACCTTTGCTTTCGCACCAAGCATCGAAGCTCAACACGACCGGCTTTTGCGGGGCGGTGAATAGCTCGTCTTCATCCAGCTCAATCTCTACATCACAGTAGGGGCAGAAACCATCTGCCTCTGCGTGCTGATTCCTCGTCATTACTTTTCGGCATGAATAACAAGTAATGACCGGCACCTGCTCGCCTTTCAGCTCTTTTACACGCGCCTCTGCTGCTGTCAGCAAATCGTTAACCGCAATGAGCGTTTCTTCTGTGCAGCGCAGGCGTTTCTCTAAATCTGCCACCGATGCATCAGCTTTCACCAGTTGATGACTGCGGATGCCAAGCTCTTTCTCTGCCGCCTTTAATGATTCAAGGCATTCACTCAGCATTGCGTCAGACTTGTCAGCCCGCTGGCGTTCTGCTTCGAGCTGCTTGGTCAGATTGACTATTTTCAGCTGCTGAACATTCCAGACGAGGTTTGCGTTATCGCATTCGAGCGGGTCAATGAATCCGCAGTGAGGGCAGTAACAGTCACCGTAATCGCCGCTATCTGCTATCTGCTCGCCGCCGTCACAGGTTTGGCTTGGGAAAATCTTCCCGCATTCCTCACACTCTGCAACGTAATAACCGCCAGTGTTATCGTCAGTAACAAATCCTAACTTGGCGCGCTCTGCTGGACGCAGCGCCTTGATATCTGTTGTATCAGTCATAATAATCACCATTTAGTAAGCGCCCCGAAGGGCGCATGAGTATTACGCTGCCAGAAGTTCATCTGCGATTGCTTCGGCCAGGGCTTTGGCTCGAGTCATGCCGCCGTTATCGATATCAGATTCGAATTCTGCCGGGTCAGCCTTAACAAGAGCGGAAATAACTTTTTCGATAATTTCGTTGCGTTTCTTCATAATAGTGTCCTGTGGTTTGTTATTGGTTGATTTATCGTTGGTTGTATCAGTCATGATGTTGCTCCTTCAATTTCATCACGATGCCGTCACCAACCTTGCGATTAACGAGGCTGGACTCATCGACTACGTAACCCTTCGCTTCGTACTCGGCAATCTTTGCTCGCTCTGATTTTTTGCTGCTGCAAAACAATGTTGCTGTGGGTGCGTTACTCATGAGGTTGCTCCTTCACCAATCCGATTTCATCCCAAACCACGTCAGCGCTATCGGCATCGAAAATCTCAATTACTCCCTTCATGCCACACGCTGACATGCAGGAAACGGAATCACCATCAAACAGAAAATCATTGCTGCCGTGCTCTGTTTTAACGTGGGCGGTTTTGTTTCCGCAGTTTGGGCATGGAGTCAGCCAGTCTATTACAAGAGTTTTCATCCATTCCTCCCAGCGCGCAGATTGGCGGCGAAATTAACAGCCCTGAATACTGTGCTTTTAATGGCCTTGTATGCGTTGCTAGACATGGATAACCCAGCGGCTTCAGCACCAATGCTTGACGCGAACTCATCAACACCCTGCGCGCGGAGTTCTGCGGTGAATTCGTCGGTATTGGGCGTTTCGATTGGCATTACATAGCTCTCGAAGCCGCAGTTATCACACTTATCGTAATCATCAATTTTCGCGTGTTTCTTCAAGGCCAAATTCTCAGCCACCAGCCCATGCACATACTCAATGACCTCTTGCGGCAGCCCTTCAAGCGAAGGCATGACAGGCTTAACTTCTGTTAACTCGTTATTTTTCATAATATTTATCCCATTCAAAATGTTAACGACGATTACGGTTTTTAATTTCCTGCACTTCTTTGCAGCCTACGCAGAGCTGCACACCAGGCAGCGCGACGCGGCGTTCTTCCGGTATATCGTTGCCGCATTCAGCACAGAATCTGGCTGATGGGCGGGTCGAATGCTGGGTGACGGCCTTCAGGCGCATGTCCAGAATCTGCTGTTCTGTTTCGCTGACGTGGTCTAAGTGATCCATCAGGATTTCACTCCTAATCCGTGGCGAGCGATGAGCAGTGCGTCGGCAATGGCCTGCCCTTTGGCTTTTGCATCGAGAGCACGCAGTGATGGGTAAAGCTGAATTGCCCGGCTGCGCGCCGCGTCTTTGTCGCTGCCGATGAGGCCAGCTGATTTCTTCCACGCCTGCGGGGTAACGAGGGAGTACGGCAGGAACATGCCCTGCAGGATCCCTTCGACGTTGCCCGCTGCGTGGCCGAACGTGAACATTGAGCTGACGCCCTGACCCGGCATTGCGCCGACCTGCTCCAGATATGCGTGGGCGATAAGTCCGCGATACTGAAGCAGGAAGGTAGCGACCTGCGCGCCGTTGACGCGGGATTTAGTCCCGACCTTCACGGTTGGCATACTCAGGTGGCTGATGTAAGCGCCGTGCTCGTTGATAACCACGATGGCGCCAGAGCAGCCTGGGTCGATTCCAACAAAGAGATTAATCACTGAAACTCTCAAATTACCTTTACGGTAAACATTACCATTACGGTAACTATATTCAACATAAAAAACGCGCTTGCTTTCACAAAACGCACCATCGTTAAAACGCTCTGTAACGCACCACAATCGTTTATGGATTCAAATCCATCTAGTTATGTGGCTTTACTGCTTTAAATCGATTCTCAGGGCCGCTGGTTGAAGAATTTCAGCGCTCAGCACTTTTTCTTATCCAGCAAATCCATCCACGCAGGACGGGGACGCGTTTTATTTTCGATTCTGGTGGCCGGTGCCGGCACCTGTTCGCCTGCTGCCAACTTCGCTGCCCAGTCACGGATCTCATTACGCAGCGCTTTATCGACATCAGCCTCTGAAAGGTTGTAACGCACCATGCGCTGGCGCACGGATGTACAGATCCAGTACAGCAGCCAGTTATTGTTGGTCCACGGGAACAGCTCTGCGCTGTCGTAATATCCGCGTTCCCGGCAGTAGCGTTTGAATTCCTTCGCCACGTCTTCGAATGACAGACCAACTGGCACATCGTGTGTCTCACCGATCAGCGACATGAACTCGGCCAGGTCAGGTGCCCACGGGTTCCCATCAATGCACCTGTTGATGCAAGCCTGAGAAATGCGAGCCAGCTGCGCTTCACTGAGACTGCCAATCGCCTGCACCCAGAGTGATGACGGTTCCTGACCGTTCTTCGCTACCCACCGATCCGAGTAGATCTCCCCCATCGTCACCCACAGCTTCCATGTATGGACTTCCAAATTTTGCTTCGTATGCTGCCTCGATTTTCTGGCGTGCCCGAGATTTACCACTGCTGGTTGCTGCTGGTGCTGCCTGTTCATGATGACCACCTTTGGTTGATTTTGAGGTTCGAGAACGGATGACGCTGATACTCACTGCTAGCTTTTGCTCCCACTGTGCTTGATGGAACACCTTTCCCTCGGCCTTCCAGTAATCAACAAATTCTGCCAGCTCTGCTGCCGTATACCCTTTCCCGATAGGTTTCCCCCAAAGGGCTGCTTTTTGCACGAAGTCGGCTTCTGGCATCCACTCACTGAACATCTGAAACTTTCCCAACGGTGATGACCCACCTGCTGGGGGGACTCGGTTATCCAGAATCGAGTTGTGGTTTGCACTTGGTATATCTGAATTTTCATTTTCGCAGAGAGAGGGGTTTACTTTTCCATTCCCTGATCCCTGATCCATTCCTAAAGGTATCCCTCCGGTATCACTACCGTAGTTGTACGGTAGCAACTCCAATCCCCTGATCTTGCTGGGTCTTGGCTTGTTGACCACCTGATGTTTGGCAAAATTACTTATCAGGCCAAAATGCTTGCTGTCGGAGGTGGAAAACAATGTCAAATAACCTTGGTTGGAAAGCTCCCGTAGCATTACCGGAATAGTCACGGATGGTTCCCTTATTGGGAAAACAGCTGCTTTAATCAGTTTCGGATTAGCGTTAAAGAATCCTTCATCATCCGCATAATTCAACAATCCTATCGCCAGCAGACATGCAGCTTCAGAAACTTCGGCCATATCCTCATCCGTCCAGAACTCTGGTTTGATTGTGCGTATACGAGCCATCAGCGAACCTCCGCTAATCTTTCCCGAGCTTCACGCATCGTGGTGGTAATTCGCTTTTGGTATGCGGTTGAGGCTTTGATCCCGCAGGCGACGCAAACGCCATTACTGACAAAGCGTTCTGAGAGGTGACCATGCCTGCATTTCTTACCGGTGTAGAACCGGGTCAAACCCTCACTGGCCGCATCAACACGGCTGATAATCTCCATTAGAGGCTCCATAATGATTGTTGTGTGATATAAGAATGCATGTATTTTTCAGAACGATCAACCGTATTTGGATTTTTGTTACCACTCTGCGAGGCGCCCTTGATTTTCAGGCATAAAAAAACCTCCCGAAGGAGGTTTGCTTAACCTGGTGAAGGCTGAATCTGAATCATTCGTAAAAAAGACCAATGAATTTTTCTTTGGAAACGTCTGCTCCGGCCGTAACGCAAGCCTGATGCAGGTTGCTCATCAACTCGGTGCGCGGCACCTTATTTTTATTAATGAGATGGGATTTTATGTACCCCGGCGTTGTACCCGCATTGGTAGCAACTTGCAGACGATTTTCAGGAGTCAGGCTTAGCCAGAACTTTTTAAAGTCGAAATCGTTCATTTTATCCTCGTTTAAATCGCTATATCGGGTCAATGATTACCCAAAAGGTGCCGTCCTGCAAGCGTGATTACCAAAATGGTGCATTTACCTTTTTGGTAACTTTGATTTAAATAGCATCAACACGTTACCGGAACCCAAAGAAGGCCATGAAAAGCATCCACGAAATTAGAAGAGAAAACCTCAGAACTATCATTCAAAAAGACTTTGACGGTAGGCAGATCCGCATGGCGGAAGCGTTGGGTTTTCAGCCTAATTTGATATCGCGTTGGATGGCGTCGCCGGAGATGGCCAGTGCAAAGAATATTGGCGGAGCATCAGCCCGTAAGATTGAAGCAGCTGCACGCCGACCTGCGTTCTGGCTGGACACTGATCACGCGATGGCTATTGCCACAGACGTTGAGCCGGTAGACGCCAACACGGAGATTGGCATCATCGCAGCCAATAACCTCACAGCGTGGATGCAGGCCAATAAAGAACTCAGGACGCAGGCAGCCGTTGCCGAAAAGGCAGAAGTCGGCCAGTCCACTATTAACCGCCTGCTGAAACGCGAGGCGAGCATTTCGATTAACAACCTGGCTGCCATAGCCGCTGTATTTAACCGCCGCGCATATGAAATGCTGATCCCGCCGCATGATGAGTCAGTCATTCAGTATGACCATAGCCGGTATGCAGCACTGCCAGCGGAAGAAAAAGCCAAGATCAAATCATTCATCGACTTCGTAATGAGCCAAAACAGCAAGTAACTCCCTCTATCTGTGCGCCATGCATCATCATGGCGCTACCATCCTGTACATTCCCTCACCACCAAATAATTACCCTTTTGGTAACTTTATTTCTTGTTAACGATTGACACCACCCGTAAATGAATTTAGATTACCTCCATCGGTTACCGAAATGGTAACCCGCTCTTTAAAAATCAGGATGACATACACCCCCGCAGACGCGGCTTTCATAAGGGAAATTGTATGTGAACTTCAATGTAGTCTCACCGCTGCCCATGCGTGCGTGGGCTTCGGTAAGGCCACAACCGGAGACAGTAAATGAAGCTGATCAATACGCTCACCGGGGAAATCTTCATCGTGCGTCGTCGGGGTTGCGACTACCGCCTTGAGATGTCCTATCCGGACTCGAGCAGCGCAATGACGATGGACGAACGCCAGTTTCTGGCCTTCACCTTCAAACCTGAAGTTGAGGAAATTAAGGAGCCAGATGCACCGGCTCACCCTTTTTATGCCTCAAATAGTTACCAAAACAGTAACTAATTAGGAGCCTGACATGCGTTTCACGATCCAAAACGGTAAACATCTTTTCACCATCAACGGCCATACCCGCGCTTTTGACAGTTTCCGCAGCGGCGTGGAATGGGCGTACACAACAAAAACGGCGATGAAAGTCGCCTGTGAATTTTAAGGACACAGCAATGAGTGAAGAAAAACAATTACCTTCCGTTGTTATCACGGAAGACATGGCGCCGACTCTTTACGTGCCGTTGGGGTTAGACGGATTCCTGGCTGAAATCCGTGAAGCAGTAAACGAGGTTCCCGACCTGAGCACAAAGAAAGGTCGTGACCGTATCGCTTCTCTCGCGGCGTCAGTCAGCCGCAGTAAAACGGTCATTGAAAAGCCGGGGCGTGAGTACCTGAAGCGCCTCAAGGAAGCCGTCAAGCCAGCTGAGGGTGAGCTGAAACGCTTTGTCGATGCGTGTGATGCATTGCGCGACGAGATTCGCCTACCTCTCACCGAGTATGAAAATGCGGAAAAACAGCGAATCGCTGACCTGCAAAACCGGCTTACCTGCCTGCGCAATTCATCACAGGTTGTTGATGAGTTCGGATCCCCTTACCACTCCTCTGAAATCTCGGCCCGCCTGAATGACGTGAAGGTCATCGCCATAGATGAGAGTTGGCTGGAATTAACAGCTGAAGCAGCCGTCGCTAAAGACGCGGCGGTTTCGAAGTTGGAACAGGCCCTCGAGCTGGCGACCAAGCGTGAAGCGGAGGCCGCTGAGCTGGAAAACCTGCGGATTCAGCAGGAAGCACAGCGCCAGAAAGATCTGGAAGCCGCACGGGAAAAAGAAATCGCTGATCGCGTCAAGCGAGAAGCGGATCAGGCGGCTCAAGTAGAACGTGAAGCCTCAGCAAAGCGTGAAGCTGATGCACTGGCAGCCCAGCAAAGAGCTGAGCGAGAAAAGAAAGAAGCTCTGGAAAAGGCAGAGCAGGAAAAACAGCAGGCAATCGCCGCCGAGCAGTTAAGAGCCCAGCAGGCTGAACAGGCTCGATTGGCAGAGCAAAAGCGTATCGCTGATGAAGCCGCTGCCCGCGCTGCAAACGTTGAGCATAAACGCGCGATTAATCAAAAGGCTGTTGCTGATTTGGTCGCTGCCGGAGTTCCTGAAGAATTCGCGATCCTCTGCATCCGTGGCATCGCATCGGGGAAAGTTTTTGCAACCAACATTAATTACTAACAGGTGAATGAAATGAGCTCACACGGAATTAATGAGCAGGTAGAGGAACGCCGCTGGGAACAGAGTTACGCCGACGAGCGCAAAGAAGAAATGCTGACTGAGCGCGCAGCTGAACTGGCTAAAGAGTTGCCCGCCACTTTCTCGGCAGCACTCAGCCCTTTCCTCCAGTTGTCGCACTTCTCTTCTGCAATGTCGAAAGCAGTCTGTTCCGAAGCCTACGAAGAATTGGTGTGGGCCATCTGCATGGAACAGGCAAAAGAAGAATACGACTACCGCTTCTTGATGGGGGAAGAACATTAATGGAACCGGGAATCTATCACGATATTTCAAACGAGGAATATCACAGCGGTGCTGGTGTCAGTAAGTCCCGGCGGTGAACCCCGCCATCTTCCCCTGGAAGAAAACAGCGCCTGTCGATGACGAAAAGCTTAAGGCGCTGGACATGGGTACCGCGCTGCACTGTCTGCTTCTCGAACCGGATGAATTCAGCAGTCGTTTCATTCTGGCGCCGGAGTTTAATAGGCGCACCACCGACGGCAAGGAGCGCGAAAAGCATTTCCTTAAAGACTGTGAAGACACCGGAAAAATCGTCATGGACTTCGAACAGCACAGGAAACTGTCGCTGATGCAGGGCAGCGCAATGGCCTACCCACCGGCGCGCTGGCTGTTGGAGGCGGACGGTTACACAGAGTCTTCGTTTTACTGGCAGGACGATGAAACCGGCGAGCTTTGCCGTTGCCGCCCTGACAAATATCTAAAAGCTCGTCCGGTTATCGCTGACGTGAAAAAGGTTGCTGATATGAGCAGGTTCTCCCGGCACATCGAGGAGTTCCGCTACCACGTGCAGGACGCCATGTACCGCGACGGGTTCTACCAGACCTTCAATGAATATCCCCTCTTCGTCTTCATCGCTGTCAGCGAAACGATCGACTGCGGCCGGTATCCGGTTCGCGTTTTCGAACTGGATACAGAAGACGTGGCAGAAGGTCACCGGCTCTACCGGCGAGATCTGAATACTTTCCATGAGTGCCGAACCAGCAATGCCTGGGGCGGTATTGAAAAAATCCAACGCCCTGCGTGGGCAAGAAAACAGGACGGGTTCCAATGAGCAATAACCTTTCAACACTTACGGCGCCAACTGACATCTCTGCTGGAACCGCGGCGACCATCTTTAGTCCGGAAGCGCTAAACCAACTGGTTAAGTTTGCCGAAATGATGGCAAAGAGTACCGCGACAGTGCCCAAGCACCTCGCCGGTCAGCCTTCTGATTGTCTGGCCGTAACCATGCAGGCCGCGCAGTGGGGTATGAACCCATTCGCAGTAGCGCAAAAAACTCACGTTGTTAATGGCGCGCTCGGTTACGAAGCTCAACTGGTTAACGCTGTGGTTTCCTCATCCAGCCTGCTTACCACGCGCATTAACTACAAGTGGGACGGCGACTGGTCAAAGGTTAACGGAAAAACCGATAAGTCACCTGGTCTGACCGTGAGCGTTTCAGCCACCATTAAAGGAGAGGATGAGCCTCGCATCCTGACGATCAGCATGGCTCAGGCCGGTGTCCGCAACTCACCACTATGGGAGCAGGACCCGAAACAACAGCTCGCCTATCTCTGCACAAAACGCTGGGCGCGACTGCATGCTCCTGATGTTCTGCTCGGTGTCTACACCCCTGACGAACTCACCGAGATGCCGCGTGTTGAACGGGATGTGACGCCAGCGCGCTCAGCGACCAGCCTGAACAACGTGATCAACGGCGTAATTGAAGATAATCCAGCCGAAAACACCGAACTGGTCAGCGAGTTAAGCGGCCTGATCAGTGACTCAATAAAGCTGGAAGAAGCCACGGCAGCTGGGGAGAAGGTTAAAGAAAGCCGTAACCTACTCACCAAAAACGCCTACGAAGAACTGCTGTATGCCGCGAAAGTGAAGTATGCGCGCCTCGACAGCCACCATTTCATCGAAGCAGCGATCAACAGCCTCGACCTCGGTGATGAAGACCGAGCCGCCAAGTTTGCAGCGGTAGAGAAGGAATTGAAAAAGCGGGAACAAAAGCTCGGCACTGAGCTGTTTGAAGCCTTCACCATCACCCTGAACGATCTCCGTCCTGAATTCCAATAACCACCATGCGGGGCAGTCGCTCCGCCCCTCTTGAGGATCAACCTATGAAAGCAGCAGTACGCAAAACCAAACTCTTGAGCATGGTGCCTCTGTCTGAGTACGCCATCGACAAGTTAGAAAAAGCCGGTGACTTTCCGAAGCGCTTTCCGCTCACCAGTCGCGTAGTGGCGTGGGATCAGGAAGAAGTAGAAGCGTGGCTGGATGCGCGCAAGCAGAACCCTGAACTGATCGAGCGTGACCCGTCACTGGCAGCGAAGAACGCCCGCAATCCGAACCACCTGAAGGCGCAGCAGCGCGCCGAAGCCCACGCGGGGATGTGACCATGAAGGCGTTATCTATCCGGCAGCCATGGGCATGGTTGATTGCCAATGGCTACAAAGACATTGAGAACCGCAGCTGGCGCACGAAATACCGTGGGCCGGTGCTCATTCATGCCAGCGCAGCAAAACCTAGCCTTCCGGATTTTTCTGCGGCGCTGGGGATTATGGGCGGGTTGGGTTTACTGGCTGAAATGCCTTCGCGAGACAGTTTTGCTCGCGGTGGCATTGTGGGCATTACCACGATAACCGATAGCGTAGATACGTCACCATCTCCTTGGTTTTTTGGTCCGCAAGGATTCATCCTGGCAGACGGTCGACCGCTGCCGTTCCTTCCTATGAAGGGCAAGCTTTCATTCTTTGAAACCGGTGTCGAGATATCACCTGACACCTATCGAGACCTGATAGCCAGCAACATAAGACGTGGTGTGGGAGGTCTCTCATGACCATCGGTTACATCAACCTGTCAGCACAAGCAGTGGCCGCAGAACAGCGCGGCGACTTTGCCGAGGCTGCGAAACTCTGGGCGGCAGCCAACGCGCTGGCGCATGGCAAAAACGTTTACTGGTCTGACGAACGCGCCAACTTCTGCCGCAAGGCTGAGAAGCGCGCCCGTGTCGGTGCCGGGGAGGCTTTCCAATATGAGCGAGCCAGCTGATAAACCAAAGGCCGAACAGCCTTTACTCGATTACAACCGTGCGGCGGGTAAAAGCCGCAATCTCGCTAAGTTGGCAGAGCTGAAAGCTAAATTCGGTTTGAAGGGGAAGCAATCGTGATGGAAAAAGCAATTCTAGATATGTGCTGCGGATCTCGCATGTTCTGGTTCGATAAAAATGATGACCGCGCTGTATTCAGCGATGTGCGCAGTGAAGAGCACATCTTATGTGATGGGCGTTCATTGGTGATAAGCCCTGATGTTTTAGCCGACTTCCGCCAGTTACCCTTTGCTGATAGCAGCTTTGCCCAGGTTGTATTTGACCCGCCGCATCTTGTGCGTGCCGGTGAAAAAAGCTGGATGCGAAAGAAGTACGGCGTTTTGGACATTAAAACGTGGCGTGAAGATATTTCTGCCGGTTTCCTCGAAGCGTTCAGAGTGCTGCGACCACACGGCACACTTATTTTTAAGTGGAACGAAACGCAGATATCCGTAGCCAAAGTAATCGCGCTGACAAACCAGAAACCAACAATTTGGCAGCGCACCGGCAAAGGCGATAAAACTCACTGGATCCTGTTTTTGAAGGAGTCAGCATGACGTATCAACTGATCTACGCCGACCCGCCTTGGCGTTACGACAACGTGGTCAGCAACGGTGCCGCCGGTAATCACTACGGCACCATGTCGCTTACCGACCTGATGCGCCTGCCGGTCTGGTCAATTGCCGCTGAGAACGCGGTGCTGGCAATGTGGTACACCGGAACCCACAACGCCGAGGCCGTTAAGCTGGCCGAAGCGTGGGGCTTCAAAGTCAAAACGATGAAGGGTTTCACCTGGGTGAAGCTGAACCAGCTGGCAGAGCAGCACATCAATAAAGCGCTGGCCGCCGGTGAGGTTCATGACTTCTACGACTTCATGGATCTGCTGAACACGCAGACGCGCATGAATGGCGGTAACTACACCCGAGCAAACAGTGAGGACATGCTGATCGCTGTGCGCGGTACCGGTCTGGAACGTCTCAGCGCCAGCGTGAAGCAAGTCATCCACTCGCCACTCGGTGAGCACAGCGCGAAACCGTGGGAAGCGCGTCACCGGCTCGAGTTGCTATACGGTGACGTGTCACGCATTGAGCTGTTTGCCCGACAGGAACCGCCGGGCTGGGATGTATGGGGAAATGAGTGCGATAGATCGGTGGATTTAGTTCCAGGAAAAGGGATACCAGTGAATTAACCTTGAAAAAATTAATTCGCTCCTTCTTTTTGCTTTGCCATATCAAATGCCTTAGTTTCTATCCCGATTCTTTTTGCAAGAGTTAAAATGCTAATCTCTCCTGATTTGACATTATCTAAATAACACTCTGCACTGTAGTAGGTATAGGTATAAGCATTAAGTAAAACCATAGCATAGTTTTCTTTACGACTATTACTTAACTTTTTTTCGGCCATTTCAACCATAAGTTTTCTCTTGTTCTCAGCAGCGTGAGATAGATGCATGTATGTCTTTGTTAAGTTGTCTCTTTGCTGATCGGATAGACTTGTGACAATAGATGGGTAAAGACTATCGAAACACATAGTTACAGCTTCAACCGTTATGTCAAAATCAACTCTATCACCATCACAAACGTAGTAATCGTCATAAAATTTCATGCAATTTTTAATTCCTTCGAAAGCATTATTTTTTATATCAGAGACTTCATACTTAATGCATTTCAACTTATTGGATTTTTCATTTTTCTTTCCAAGTGCATCTTTTAAAGCGTTTAAAGAAAAACCCAATGCCACACCACCTAAACCTGAAATAACAGGGATTGCGGACTTTAATCCTGAAGAAGCATTTAAAGAATCCCTAATTCCGTTTAACGTAAGGGAAATATTAAAGAGTAAATCGCTATCCATTTATTTTTCCTTTTCAATCCACCCATCCACCATATCCGCCCACTGCTGCAACATGTCCCTGCGCTGCTCCGCGTATTCTGCTTTGTTGTAGACTGCGCGGACGCCGCGCTGCTCATGCGCCAGGCACTTCTCTATCCAGTCAGTATTAAATCCCGCCTCATGTAGTAGCGTTGACGCCGTCCGGCGCAAGTCGTGGACGGTGAAATGCTCAAGCTCAATTCCCTGCTTAACCCCCATCATTTTTATTGCGTTCCTGATCAGAGCATTCAATGCGGAATCTGAAAGCGGAGAGTCGTCACTGAACCTTCCTGGGTGAATGTACGCGGCGTTACCGTATATAACATTCAATCCGACCAAGATGTCGTATGCCTGATCTGACAAATAAACAACATGCGCCCGCGACATCTTCATCAGCGGTGCGGGAATGGTCAGTGTTCTTTTCTCAAAATCAACCATGTCCCAATTAGCAAGAACGAGTTCACTTTTCCTGAGCATGGTCAGCAGGAGAAGTTTTAACAACATGCGCATTGATGGAGCATGCCCTGTACAATTGATCCCGTTGAAGAACTGGCCGAGTTCCCTTTCGGTGAGCGTCCTATCTCTTGGCTTGAATTTAGCAATGCTTCCCGCCCGAATTCTGTCGGCTGGGTTATCACCCTCATATCCCCTATCCTGCGCGAACCTGAATACTTTACCGACAATGTCTCTGATCAGTAACCCAGTTGATGGGGCCCCAGCATCCCTAACCTTTTCGCAATGTTCTCTCAGCGTGCTGGGGGTGATCTCTTTAAGGTGCATCTTGCCGTAAACAGGAATGATATGTTTCTTCATCGTGGCGGTACGCAGAGCCATAGTGGATGGGGCAATATCCCACTGCTTAAACCATGCATCAGCGTAATCAGAAAACCGGGTCGCATTCCGGACGCTGGATTTTCCCTGCCTCTTCTTAACGGATGGTGACACACCGGCCTCTACCATCTTTTTGGCTTCGTTAAGTTTCTCTCTGGCCTCAGCCAGAGTAATTCCATCCGAACCGTATTTACCGATCGTCAGCGTCTCCCGGCGGCCATTGATACGGTAGTCATATCGAAAGCTGACGGTACCGCCAGGGGACACGGCAACATACAGGCCGTCTCTGTCTGAAACCTTGTACAGCTTGGCCTGCGGCTTGAGGCTCTTTAATTTTGTGTCAGTGAGCATGGTATTTTCCCAGGGTTCAATACCGTCATTGTTTACCTAAATGGTGCCGGTATAAGAGCGACAAACTTACTCTGAAAAATAAATACCGTCAAAAAAACCGACGGTAAAATGATGCTCTCTGCAATCGCGTTCAATCGTTAAAAAGAAAAAGAGCGCCGTCAATACTGGGCGCTCTGTGTATTTCAAAATCGTGGTCAATCGTTAAAAAGCTCTGGTATATAATTAGTGCTTCAGGATGTACATTTCCTGACTGTAAGCGACGTCTTCCGGATTGGTGATCGGGTATCCTTTCACCCACGGTTTGATCAAGCGCCCGTTGGTGTACTGATAAATCGGCGCAATCGGCGCTTCTGTGGCGATGATCTGCTCGGCCTTATTGTAATCATCATTGCGCCGTGCTTCGCTGGTTTCACGGCTGGCATCGGCAATGACTTTGTCGTAATCCGCACTGCTGAATTTGCTGATATTGCCGTTGTGCGTGGAGGTCAGCAGCGACAGAAACGTCGAGGCTTCGTTGTAATCTCCGACCCATGAAGCGCGGATCACATCAAAATTGCCGGTATTACGGCTGTCGATATACGTTTTCCATTCCTGATTCACCAGCTTCACGTCCGCACCCAGCGTCTTTTTCCACATTGATGCGACGGCGATGGCAATCTTCTGATGGCTTTCAGACGTGTTGTACAGCAGCGTCAGATGCAACGGTTTTGACGGGCCATAACCTGCCGCCGCCAGCAGGCTTTTTGCCTGTGCATTCAGCTCTTCCTGTGAATACTGTTGCAGCTCGCTTTCCGCGGGTTTGAAACCACTGGTGACGTCGGGGGTAAAACGCCACGCCGGTTTTTCGCCGGTGCCCAGTACTTTTTCCGCGATGATTTTACGGTCAATACTCAGGGAAAGCGCCTTGCGAACGCGCGCGTCGTCTGTCGGTGCGCGCTTCGTGTTGAAAGCGTAATAGTAAGTGCCGAGCTGATATGGCGTGTAAACCTGGCCCGGTAAATCATGCATCAGCTTTTTGTACTGGTCTTTTGGGAAGGATTCGGTGATATCAATATCGTTGGCCAGATAACGCTTAGTGGCGTTGGACTCTTTGTTGATTGGCACGAAAGTGACTTTGGTCAGCACGGTGTGCGCGTGATCCCAGTAATGCGGATTGGGCTCAAGCACCAGTTTTTCGTTCACCACGCGGTCTTTCAGCACATACGCGCCGTTACCGACCAGATTGCCCGGTTTAGTCCAGTCATCGCCAAACTTTTCTACCGTAGTTTTATGCACAGGGAACAGGCTGAAGTTCGCCAGCAGGCTGACAAAATACGGTACGGGTTTATCCAGCGTGACACGTAAAAGCGTCGGGCTGACGGCGGTCACGCCCAGTTTATCCACCGGCATTTTTCCGGCGATGATGGCATCGGCGTTAGAAATTCCGGCCAGCGCAGCGAACCAGGCACCGGTCGCGGAACCTTTAGGATCGACCAGACGCTGCCAGCTGTAGACGAAATCCTGCGCCGTGACCGGATCACCGTTCGACCATTTGGCATCTTTGCGCAGGGTGAAAAGGAAGACCTGGTTGTTCTGGTTTTGCCAGCTTTCGGCGACGCCCGGAATACTTTTACCGGTCGCGTCCTGATTCACCAGCCCTTCGAACAAATCGCGGGCGACCTGTGCCTCAGGTAAACCCACCACTTTCGCAGGATCAAGCGACGCGGGTTCGTCTTTAATGTGACGGACAATTTCCTGTTTTGCGGCGAGTTGGGTACCGGCGGGAACCTGAGCGGCGTTAGCCTGACCGAAAGTCAGCGCCACCAGCGCAGCGCATACGGAATAAGATAAAAGCGGAAATGATTTTCCCTGCGGCATAAATTCTCCTGAACGGACAAAGGGCTGCGCCCTGAAACATTCAGGAGTTTTATCATTACCTGCCGTAATCCCCTATAAGAAATCATTACAGATTTGCCTTCGCGCACAAAACCGCATTATCTGGGGATAAAATTCAGGCAGAACCGGCAATATCAATGCCGCCGCAATGAAACTTCAGTGCGGGTTCGACATCCTGCGCCAGCCAGGTCGGGCCATCGAGATCGACAAATTTTGCGCCGGCGGTCAGCGGAAGTGCCGCGCGAATCGCGCGCGAAGTGCACAACATGCAGCCAAGCATAATATCGAATCCCGTTTCACGCGCCGCCTGCGCCAGCTGAAGTGCGCCAGTCAGACCGCCCGTTTTGTCCAGCTTAATGTTGATCATGTCATAACGATTTTTCAGGGCAGGCAAACCCTCCACGGTATGGCAGCTTTCGTCAGCACAAATCGGCAGAGGATGGATGAAGTTTTCCAGCGCGGAATCTTCACCTGCCGGAAGTGGCTGTTCGAGCATCAGAATGCCCAGATCGGCCAGCAACTGACAACGTGCCGCGAGCCCGTCGCTTTGCCAGGCTTCGTTGGCATCGACAATCAGCGAAGCATTTGGAACGGCGGCGCGAACAGCCACCAGACGTTCGGCGATCAGACGATCGTCGAGTTTTATTTTCAGCAAAGTTGCGCCCTGCTTTTGCAGCGCCAGCGCGGCTTGTGCCATTGCTTCCGGCGTGCCAATGCTCACAGTCTGCGCCATGCTGATTGAAGCCAGGGGTTCGGTAGCAGTCAGTTGCCATAAATTCAGGCCGCGGGTCTGAGATTCCAGATTCCACAGCGCGCAGTCGAGCGCGTTTCTCGCAGCGCCTGCTGGCAGCAAATGTTGCAGCTGTTCGCGACTGGCGCCCCGCTCAATGGCTGTTATCACGCTGGCGATTTGTGCCATCACGGAGCTTTCGCTTTCGTCATAACGCGGATACGGCGTGCATTCGCCAATGCCGCGAATACCATTTTCTTCGATTTCAACTGCCACAACGCGGGCTTCGGTGCGGGTTCCGCGGGAGATCACAAACGGCGTATGTAACGGCCAGGCTTCCGGATAAAAGCGAACACTTCTCATAGCGTCTCCAATAGTGAAATGCGCCTTGTGGGATACAATCAATAGATACAAGTAATTAACAAATATTCTATATCCAACATAGCATTGTTACCCTAAACTGAAAGCCGTTTGACTCCAATGGACATAGGAAATAATCATGACCCAGACAGTACACTTTCAGAGCAACCCGGTAACCGTTGCGGGCAAAGTCCCACAAAAAGGCGACGTCGCCAAGCCTTTCAGCCTGGTCGCAAAAGACCTTTCTGATGTCAGCCTGAGCAGCTTCGCAGGCAAACGTAAAGTCCTGAACATTTTCCCAAGCATTGATACCGGCGTCTGCGCCACCTCCGTGCGTAAATTCAACCAGCTGGCGGGTGAAATTGAGAACACAGTCGTGCTGTGCATCTCTTCTGATCTGCCATTCGCGCAGTCACGTTTCTGCGGTGCAGAAGGTCTGTCTAACGTTGTTACGCTGTCTACCCTGCGTGGCGGTGATTTCAAATCTGACTACGGCGTGGGTATCACCGATGGCGCATTGTCTGGTCTGACTGCCCGTGCGGTTGTGGTTCTGGATGGTCAGGACAACGTGCTGTACAGCGAACTGGTGAACGAAATCACCACTGAACCTGATTATGAATCTGCGCTGGCTGTGCTGAAGTAATTTCTGCTTTCACAGGCAACAGATGAAAAAAAGCAACGGCGCTATCCGTTGCTTTTTTATTGGGCGCAGTTTCTGAGAAGAAAATTACTCTTCGCTTTCGCCCGTTTCACCGCGACGGCTGCTGAGCCCGTATTCCCGCAGCTTATTAGCGATGGCCGTATGCGATACGCCCAGACGCTTCGCCAGTTTACGCGTACTCGGATAAGTGCGGTAAAGACGGGTCAGCACGGAACGTTCGAAACGTTTGCTGATATCGTCGAGTGAACCGTTCAGCGCTTCTTCACCAATCGTCACTTCTGCGTCAAAGTCCGGCAGAACGATATCCTGCGGTCGCAGCTCGCCACCTTCCAGCTGTGTCAGTGCGCGGTAAATCGCATTTTTGAGCTGACGGACGTTGCCCGGCCAGCCGTAATGCGTCAGGTAATTCGCCAGCTGTGACGACAGTTTTGGCCGCGGCATTCCCTGTTCATCGGAGAAACGCGCCACAAACAGTTCGGTCAGCGGCATCACATCAGCAGGACGCTCGCGTAACGGCGGCAGCGTCAGGCTCAGCACGTTCAGGCGGTAATACAAATCCTCCCTGAATTCGCCACGCTGCACCAGTTCCACCAGGTTTTTCTGGGTGGCGCACATCACGCGAACATCTACTTTCACTTCATGCTCTTCGCCCACACGACGAAACGTGCCGTCATTGAGGAAACGCAGCAGTTTAATCTGCATTCTCGGTGACATTTCACCAATTTCATCCAGCAGCACCGAACCGCCATTGGCCTGCTCAAAGAAGCCTTTTTTACCTTCCAGCGCATTCGGATAGGCACCGGCGGCATAGCCAAACAGTTCGCTTTCCACCACGTCATCTGGCAGCGACGCACAGTTAAGGCCAAGGAATGGCTTTTTGCCGCGTGCGCTGCGCACATGGCAGGCATGAGCCAGTAAATCTTTGCCGGTGCCGGTATCGCCGACAATCAGCAGCGGCGCGTCCAGCATCGCGAGTTTGCGCGCCTGATCCAGTACGTGACGCATTTTGGTGCTGACGGCGACGATGTGGTCGAATTCGCTGTCGTCGTTAACTGTTAAGTCCTGCAACTGACGGCCCATGCGGGCAGCCGATTTGAGCATCACCACGGCACCGGCAATGCCACCTTTACCGTCTTCATCGTCTACATGGATCGGCGTCAGATCCATGAGGAAATCCTGGCTGCGGATCACAATACGCTCTGAGTGCGGCTGTGCATTTTCGCTTTCCAGCCAGCGCGTGACGTTGTAACCGGTGATCAGGTTAGCCGCCGTCACGTTGCGGATTTTATCTTCATCGAGTTCAAATAAGGCCATCGCAGCCGGATTGGCCTGCTCGACTTTGCCTTTCATATCAATGGAAAAAACCGGTTCCGGCATGGAAACCAGTAAAGCGCGTAATGCCCGATGCTCGCGTTCAGAAGGCATGAACGTGACGGTGCGGACATCCGTCACGCCTTCGATACGGCGGATTTCAGCCATCAGGGCGCGAAAAGTGTCAAAATCCAGTTGGGAAAAATTCAGGTAAATGCGGCCAATCGAGGCAATCTCGATACCACGTAAATCAATACTGCGTAAAACCAGTAAATCGAGGAGTTCACGGGTGAGACCCAGGCGGTCTTCGCAAAAAACTTCCAGACGCATCAGTGTTGACCTTTTTCTGCCGGTGCGGAAATCGCTACAGGCATAATACTCTTTCATGTACACGGGAAGAAGAGACTGTCACGAAAAGTTGACAAAATAATTCTCCGAATGAAATCCATTTGCCATAAATTTCAGGCAGACGTTGTGCTTTTACAGACGTTTATTCTGGCTGTTGAAACCTGATTGTCATTCATCGCGATTTCGCCATTACGCCCTTTTTCTGCTACTATCGCGCTTCTGATTTCATCGCCAAATGGTTCCCGACTATGAAGTTCGTCTCCTTTAATATCAATGGATTGCGCGCCCGCCCGCATCAGCTTGCGGCAATTATCGAACAACACCAGCCTGACGTGATCGGTTTGCAGGAAACCAAAGTCCATGACGACATGTTCCCGCTTGAAGATGTCAGTCAGTACGGTTATCACGTGTTTTATCACGGCCAGAAAGGCCATTACGGCGTTGCCATGCTGACGAAGCAGGAACCGGTGGCTGTACGCCGTGGTTTCCCGGGTGATGACGAAGAGTCTCAGCGCCGTATCATCATGACCGACATCGAAACGCCACAGGGCATTCTGACCGTGATCAACGGTTACTTCCCGCAGGGCGAAAGCCGCGACCATCCGACCAAGTTCCCGGCCAAAGAGAAGTTTTATCGCGATTTGCAGGATTACCTGACCACCAGTTTGTCCGTGAATAATCCGGTAGTGGTGATGGGTGACGTGAATATCAGCCCGACCGATCTGGATATCGGTATCGGTGAAGACAGCCGTAAACGCTGGCTGCGCACCGGCAAATGTTCTTTCCTGCCGGAAGAACGTGAATGGATGGATCGCCTGAAAGGCTGGGGTCTGATTGACACTTTCCGCGCCGCGAACCCTGAAACTGCCGATAAATTCTCATGGTTTGATTACCGTTCACGCGGCTTCGATGAGAACCGTGGTCTGCGTATTGACCTTATTATGGCAAGTACGCCGCTGGCGGCACGTTGCACTGCGACTGGCATCGATTACGACATTCGCGGCATGGAAAAGCCGTCTGACCATGCGCCAATCTGGGCGACGTTTGACCTGAAATAATGACCATGACGATGATTGACGTGGTCGCCGCCCTGATTGAGTACGAGGGCAAATTGCTGCTCGCCCGTCGGGATGCGTCCAGCGATCAGGCTGGTTTATGGGAATTCCCCGGCGGGAAAGTGGAAGCCGGAGAAAGTCAGCCTTCTGCTCTAGTGCGCGAGTTGCAGGAAGAATTGGGTATCAAGGCCACGGTGGAAGAATTCATCGCCACCAGCGAATTACAGCAACCCGCCAGGCTGATTCGTTTGCACGGCTGGCGGGTCAGCGGATTTACGGGGACGATTACGTTACAGTGTCACTCTGAAATCTGCTGGGTTGCGCCCGACGACGTGCTGTCGTTTGATCTGGCACCTGCGGATATTCCGTTGATCGAGGCGTATCTGGCGAAATTCGCCGTGTAGCTGTATCAACCCTTCAAACAAAAAGGCGCGAAACTGGAAACAGTCCGTGCCTTTTCTTTATCAGAAGTATCGAGAAATCAGAAGCCTTGAGAAAATCAGAGGTCTTGAGAAAAGCAAGAGCTTTAAGAAAGTCTTATTTCCTCAACACTTCCCATTTGAGTGCATTGGTACCAACCACATTCGGGTCGCGTGAACATTGCAACACTACGCTGTCCGCCGTCACTACCGCGCCTTCGCTGTAACTCTGGTTATTGTAGATGCAGCAGTTATGGCAGGTCGGCGCACTGTTATTGTTGTTGCTGCCGCTGTTTTCCCAGATTTGCGGCGGCAGCGGCACCACGACATCTGCGCCGTTACCGATATTACTGCGGTTTGCCATCGCCGGTGCAGACAGCAGCGCGGAACCGGCCAGTAACACCATCAGCACATTTCTCACCAGTACATTATTCATCACTGTTTGCTTCCTTCCCTTTAGTGCTCGCTTTACGGCGTTTGGGGGCGCTTTTGCCTTTCGCCGCAGCGGCCGCCGGTTTGGAAGGCAGACTGCGGAATGCCGAAGACACCCGGTTTGTTTTGGCCTGCATGATGAGATTCTGCAACGTCGCGACCAGCGGTTGCATGAAGTCCTGATAACGGCAGCTCTTTTCACTGATACGCGTCAGCGTTGATTCCCAGTCAGCGGTCATATCTGGCCGCCCTGCAATATCCGGCAGCGAGTGGATCAGTGCGCGCCCGGTATCGCTGGAATGAATATAGCGCCCTTTCTTGTATAAAAATTCACGACGGAACAGCAGCTCGATAATCCCGGCACGCGTGGCTTCTGTGCCCAAACCGTCCGTCGCACGCAGGATTTTTTTCAGTTCTTTATCCTGCACAAAACGCGCGATCCCGGTCATGGCAGAAAGCAGTGTGGCATCGGTAAACGGTCGTGGTGGCTGAGTTTGTCTTTCAACCACTTCCCCGCGCTCGCATAACAATTCGTCACCTTTGGCGACCACTGGCAGCGGCGTGCCTTCGTTTTCTTCGTCGCGTTCTTTACTGCCCAGCAAAGTACGCCAGCCCGCTTCCGCCAGGAAACGCGCCTTGGCGATAAACTTTCCGCCCGCGATATCCAGATCGATAACGCATTTGCGATACACCGCATCCGGGCAAAACTGCATCAGATACTGACGTGCCACCAGACCGTAAATTTTGCGTTCGTCTTCGGTCAGATTCACGTTACTGCTGCGCGCAGTCGGGATAATCGCATGGTGAGCATCAACCTTTTTGTCGTCCCAGCACCGGTTGCGTATATCGGTATCCACCACCGGTTGCGGCATCAGATCCGGCCGGTGAACGCCGATGGCGTTGATGACAGAATGACGACCGGCAAAATGCTCCTCTGGTAGATATCGGCTATCCGAACGAGGATACGTAATCAATTTGTGCGTTTCATACAATTTCTGACAGATATCAAGAATTTGCTGAGCACTCAGACCAAAGGCTTTCGAACCTTCAATTTGCAATGTAGAAAGCGAAAACGGCAGCGGAGCAATATCATTTTCACGTTTATCATTATAGCCGGTGACCATCGCCGGTTGTCCGGCAATACGCGCCACCACGTGGTCGGCCAGCGGACGATGCAACAAACGCCCTTCTTCATCCTGATACGGCTCGCAAGAATCGCTCGGCTGCCACAGCGCTATAAAACGCTCGTCGGCAGGCGTGACGATATGCGCTTTCACTTCAAAGAAATCTTTCGGCACGAAGTTTTCGATGTCTTCGTCGCGGCGCACCACCAGCCCGAGAACCGGCGTTTGCACACGCCCGACGGACAGCACGCCGTTATAGCCCGCGTTGCGGCCAAGAATGGTATAAGCGCGGGTCATGTTGATGCCGTAAAGCCAGTCCGCGCGGGCACGGGCCAGCGCAGAAACGCATAGCGGAATGAAATCGCGGTTATCACGCAGGCGATCAATGGCACGTTCGACGGCCTGCGGGTTGAGATCGTTTATCAGACAGCGCTGGGTCGCGTGACGTTTTTCCGGCGTCAGTTCCAGATAATCCAGCACTTCATCCACCAGCAACTGCCCTTCGCGATCCGGGTCACCGGCGTGGACGACCTGCGTCGCCTCGAGCAACAGGCGTTTAATGACATTAAGTTGTTTGGCGACGGAAGAACGCGGCTGAAGCTGCCACTTTTCAGGAATAATAGGTAAATCTGCCAGCGACCAGCGCGCAAAACGGCTGTCGTAAGCGTCGGGCTGAGCCTGTTCGAGTAAGTGGCCGACGCACCAGGTAACAACCTGATCGTTACCGCAGGCAATATACCCGTCGCCGCGGCGATGAGGTTTTGGCAGGACATCCGCAATGGCGCGGGCAAGGCTGGGTTTTTCCGCAATGAACAAACGCATCAGGCCGTACCTGCCTGCGGGGTGATCGCTGTAAAGATTTCCATTATCCCATCCTTCATTTCACTACGTCCTCATCATGCAGAGGTGGCTATGTTAGCCGCTGGCGGCGCAATTAGTAAGACGGATAGAAGGATCCGCAGCGATGGTCGCTCAAATAGGCAGCAAAAACCGGTTTTATCGGAAAAGGCCGATGTAAACCGGTTAATTTACGAACGGATGAATTTTTAAAAATGAGTCACAAAAGGGGTGCTGTCAGCCGGGATCACCTGCAAATTCGCTTTCAGTTGCGGTGTACCGAGATACAGGAAACCGACAATTTTATCGTTTTCACCGCACTTGAAAGCCTTGCGCACATCCGCATGTTCAGTCCATGCGCCGGTACGCCAGATGCCGTTGAAACCCTGCGCCAGCGCCGCCATCTGCATGGCGTGAACAGCGCAACCGGCGGAAAGCAACTGTTCCCACTGCGGCACTTTCGGGCTTTCTTTACAGGCCGCGATAACGGTAATGATTTGCGGCGCACGCAATGGCGCCTGCGTGGCTTTCTCAATGGCTTTTTCATCCGCACCATCTTTAATGGCGGCAGCACGCAACACTTCACTAAAACGGGTCAGCCCGTCGTTCTCTGCAATCACGAAACGCCAAGGTTGCAAGGCACCGTGGTCTGGCGCGCGCATACCGGCGTTGATGATGTTTTGCAGCGCCTCGCCAGCCGGCGCAGGAGCAGCCAGACGGGAAGCGGAACGGCGGTTAAGTAACAAGTCCAAAGCGTCCATTTTAATCTCCTGAGAATAATTGCTATTTACCTTACGTTAACATAGCCGCTACGCCTTTTTCCAACGCATCAGGCGCTTTCAGATAATGCGTCGTTGCCAAATCCTGACATGATTTAAAGCTGACTTTTTTCCGGCGTGTCATTAGGATAGCGATACTTAACTGTCTTGTTGGAGAGACCATGCGCACATTGTGGCGAATTATCGCCGGTTTTTTTAAGTGGACCTGGCGTCTTCTTAATTTCGTCAGAGAATTCATTCTCAACGTTTTCCTTATTCTGATCATTCTGGCTGGCGTGGGCATCTGGTACGCCGTGCAGGACAAACCCGTCGACACCACCAAAGGCGCGCTGCTGGTTGACCTGAGTGGTTCAGTGGTGGATAAGCCTTCGGTGAATAATAAAGTCCGTCAGTGGGGCCGCGAATTACTGGGCACGTCGAGCAGCCGTTTGCAGGAGAATTCCCTGTTTGATCTGGTCGATACCCTTCGCGCCGCGAAAGATGACAAAAACGTCACCGGCATTGTTTTGCAGCTGACCGATTTCACCGGCACTGACCAGGCCTCTATGCAATATATTGGCAAGGCGCTGCGTGAGTTCCGTGACGCGGGTAAACCGGTTTATGCCATCGGCGACAGCTATAACCAGTCGCAATATTATCTGGCGAGCTACGCCAACAAAATCTACATGTCGCCACAAGGCGCGGTGGACTTGCACGGTTTTGCGACCAACAATCTGTATTACAAATCCCTGCTTGAGAAGCTGAAAGTCACGACCAACATTTTCCGCGTCGGAACCTATAAATCCGCCGTTGAACCGCTGATCCGTGACGATATGTCCCCTGCAGCACGCGAAGCAGACAGTCGCTGGATTGGTGGATTGTGGGCCAACTATCTGAACACCGTGTCGGCAAACCGTCAGATTACGCCTGAACAATTGTTCCCTGGCGCGGCGGGTGTATTAGCGGGTATGCAGGCTACGGGTGGCGATATGGCGCAATACGCGCTGAAAGCAAAACTGGTGGATGCGCTGGCTTCACGTAACGAAGCGGATAACGAGATGGTGAAAGCCTTTGGCTGGAATAAAGACACCAAAGACTTTAACTACACCAGCATCTACGATTATTCGCCGAAACCAAAAACGGGCAATAACGATCCGCAAATCGCGGTGATCTTCGCGACCGGTGCGATCAATGACGGTGAAGAACAACCGGGTGCAGTCGGTGGCGACACAACCGCGCAGCAGATTCGTGATGCCCGTCTGGATCCGAAAGTGAAAGCGATTGTCTTACGCGTTAACAGCCCGGGCGGCAGCGTCAGTGCCTCTGAAGTGATCCGCTCTGAACTGGCTGCTGCGAAAGCCGCAGGCAAACCAGTGGTGGTTTCCATGGGCGGTATGGCGGCATCCGGCGGTTACTGGATTTCAACACCAGCGAACTACATCATCGCCAGCCCGAGCACCCTCACCGGCTCCATCGGTATCTTTGGCGTGATCAACACGTATCAGAACACGCTGGATTACGCAGGCGTTCACACTGACGGCGTGGCAACATCGCCGCTGGCGGATATTGCCTCCACCAAAGCGCTGCCACCTGAGTTCTCGCAGATGATGCAGTTGAACATCGAGAATGGTTATAAAACCTTCCTCGGTCTGGTTGCCGACTCACGCCACAAAACGCCTGAAGAAATCGACCAGATTGCGCAAGGCCACGTGTGGATTGGTTCTGATGCCAAGGCCAATGGCCTGGTGGATGAGTTGGGTGATTTCGATGACGCCGTGAAAAAAGCCGCTGATCTGGCGAAGCTGTCGAAATGGCAGCTGAACTGGTATGTCAGCGAGCCAAGCCTAAGCGACCTGGTGTTCTCACAAGTGAGTGCATCCGTTCATGCCATGCTGCCAGCGGCGATCCAGGCTTATCTGCCTGCGCCGGTGAGCAAAATGGCGATGGAGCTGAAATCCCAGGCTGACCTGTTCAGCAACATGAATGACCCGCAAAACCGTTACGCACTTTGCCTGACCTGTGGTGATGTGAAGTAACGTTCCGTTTTTGGGATTAAGCGGAATAAAGTTGGATAAAGATTCGCCCTAATTCACTGCCCGGAGTGCTCACTGAGAGCTCCGGGCTTTTTTATGGTGGGACACCCGTCGCGAAGCCTTTATACTTAGCGCAGTTGCTTTCACCTTTCTAAAAAAAGAACATCGTCGATGACTAAAAAATCTATTTACGTTGCCTACACCGGCGGCACAATCGGTATGCAGCGTTCTGAACAGGGTTACATTCCGGTTTCCGGACATTTACAGCGTCAGCTGGCACTAATGCCTGAATTCCATCGTCCTGAAATGCCTGAATTCACCATTAAGGAATATGCGCCACTGATGGATTCTTCCGACATGACGCCGGAAGACTGGCAGCATATCGCCGATGATATTCAGGCGCATTACGACGAGTACGACGGTTTCGTTATCCTGCATGGCACGGATACCATGGCGTTCACCGCTTCTGCGCTGTCGTTCATGCTGGAAAATCTCAGCAAGCCGGTAATTGTGACAGGGTCACAAATCCCGCTAGAAGCGTTGCGTTCCGACGGGCAGATCAACCTGCTTAACTCGCTGTACATCGCGGCGAACCATCCGGTCAACGAAGTCACCCTCTTCTTCAACAACCGTCTGTATCGCGGGAACCGCAGCACCAAAGCACACGCAGACGGTTTTGATGCCTTTGCCTCACCAAACCTTTCGCCGCTGCTGGAAGCCGGGATCCACATCCGCCGCCTTTCTACGCCGTCGCTGCCTGTTGTTCCCGCCGCAAAGCTGAAAGTACACCACATCACCCCGCAGCCTATCGGCGTGGTAACGATTTATCCGGGAATTTCCGCGGAAGTCGTGCAGAACTTCCTGATGCAACCGGTGAAAGCCCTGATCCTGCGCTCTTACGGTGTCGGTAACGCGCCTCAAAAAGGCGATTTGCTGAAAGTGCTGAAAGACGCGTCCGAACGCGGCATCGTGGTGGTTAATCTGACCCAATGCATCTCAGGGCGCGTCAATATGGGCGGCTATGCGACCGGTAACGCGCTGGCGCACTCGGGCGTGATCAGCGGGTTTGATATGACCGTCGAAGCGGCGCTGACCAAATTGCATTATCTGCTCAGCCAGACACATACTCCGGAAGAAATCCGCGAACTGATGCAGCAGAACCTGCGTGGCGAACTGACCGAATAAATAAGGGACGATATGAAATCTGCTTTATTGCTGGTCGATCTGCAAAATGATTTTTGTCGCGGCGGCGCGCTGGCGGTCACTGACGGCGATGATACGGTTGCGGTTGCTAATCAGATGATGGCGTGGTGTAAAATCCATGGCATCCCGGTGCTGGCATCACAGGACTGGCATCCTGCCGGCCATTGCAGCTTTGCCACTAACTCGCACGCAGAGGCCTGGACATCGGGCGAACTGAACGGGTTGCCGCAAGTCTGGTGGCCGGTTCACTGTGTTCAGCAGGAACCCGGGGCTGAGTTTCATCCTGCCCTGAACCTGCCGCTGGTAGACTTCGTCGTACAGAAAGGCACAAATCCGGACATCGACAGTTACAGCGCCTTTTACGATAACGGGCACCGCGCAGCAACAGTGCTGAACGACTGGCTGAAAGCGGCGCAGGTAACGCATCTGTACGTGATGGGACTTGCCACCGATTACTGCGTAAAATTCACTGTGCTCGACGCACTGGAACTGGGTTATCAGGTGACGTTGCTGACCGATGGTTGTCGTGGCGTGAACTTACAGCCGGAAGACAGCGCACAAGCGGTTGAAGCGATGCGGGCTGCAGGGGTAAAGGTCAGTACGTCCGGGGCAGTGACGGCGTGAATTTTATCGTCCTGCTAAAGGAATAGCAGGACGATAAAGAACAGCGAAATCTTTAACCCGCCCACCACTTCAATGCAGAAAACTACTCAGCGCAAAAACAACCAGTAATCCCCCACCTGCTATATTCACGACCTTTTTCAGGGTAACGGTGTTTATCTTATTCGCAGAGAAAATAAGAGCTCTGCTGACAGCGATAAGCCAGACGAACATCACCGCAATATGCACGGTCGCCAGAATCATATAATGACTGATTTCACCCTGGCTGCCGGCAAATTGCGACACCACAGTGAGATAAAACATGATGGCTTTTGGGTTGAGTACATTAGCGAGCCAGGCATCTTTTAATGTCACCTCTGACCCACTGCTATCGAACACCATTTCACGCGCATTGAGGCCACTGCGGATAAGCTGGATCCCCAGCCAGAGCAGATAGGCTGTGCCTGCGATTTTCAGAATTGTGAATAGCGTCGGGGATGCCACCAGCAAAGAGGTTATGCCCAGCCCGATAAAAATTGCATGGGTATAAATGCCGAGAGCGGTTCCGGTGAGCGTCTTAAAAAGCCCTTTCCGTCCGCCTGACAGCGCACTGTTCATGGCAAGCGTAAAACTTGCACCGGGAGACAGTGCAACGGGAAGTAGTGCGGGGATAAAACCAGCTAAATTGATGTCCATATTGGGATAAAATTGAGCGTTTATTCCTTTATTATCTGAAGGTAACATCAATTTCAAAAGGCGCTTTGTAGCGCCCTTTTTTATTCTGCTGAAGCAGTCGTTACTCAGGTTTCAGCTTTATCAGCGTTTCCTGCGCAAACTGCTGTTTCAGTTCCTGCTTACTTTTGGTGACGATCTGCCCGTCAGTGCCGATGCTCATGTGCTGAGCGTCCACGTTGTGACGTGACTGATACAACATCACGGCCTGCAGGCTGTGGTCTTTCTGTTCCGGCGTCAGCGCCACGCCATCTGGCCACTTGCCGAGTTCAACGGCCTGCACCAGGCGTGCATAGATTTCCGGTGTCATTACATCAATGAGTTGATTAATTTCCATCTGACTGAGCCCTCAGCTCCACGCTATTATTCAAACGGTTTTGAATAATAGCTGAATCGATTTTGTCGGGTAAATTACATCGTACTTATAAGCATTCTACCCGGCGGTTATGTCACCACTCTGACCATCAGTGAAACGCATTGAGGCCGAATTCACACAGTAGCGTTCGCCTGTTGGCTTTGGACCATCCGGGAAAACGTGGCCCAGATGCGCTTCACACCCTGAGCAGCGTATCTCAACGCGTTGCATATTATGAGCTTTATCAGTGAGATATTTAATCGCATCAGGTTGTACTGGCTGATAAAAACTTGGCCAGCCGCAGCCGGAATCGTATTTAGTATCGGAATAAAACAACGCGGTTCCACAGACTACGCAATGATAAATGCCTTCACGGCGGTTGTGCAGTAACTTTCCGGAAAAAGGAGGTTCTGTTCCGTGATCTTGCGTGACATAACGTTGAATTTCAGTGAGTTGCTCGGGTGCAGGGGAAGATTTGGTTATGATGCTCATGTTTATCGTTCTCTGACGAATATAAAAATCAACTAAAATAACAGTTTATAATAACAAAAAATTAACAACAGGTCTGCCCCTTTTGGCCTAAACTGTATGGCATCAGCGTTACCTGACTCGCAACTTGTGATGGCGATCACACTCCTGATGTTCCGGTACTTTATATTCAGTTTTTCGCCCCCATGTGGTTGTAAGCCGATTAAGAAAACGGAACGTGCAATAAGCGAGCAATAGTAGGTCGTCGCTTTGACTTACAGCAATAATTGACACGATTCCGCTTGACGCTCAGCAAGGTTTTTGTAATTTTACAACCAACCTTTTATTCACTAAAAAAATAGCTGGTGGAATATATGACTATCAAAGTAGGTATCAACGGTTTTGGCCGTATCGGTCGCATTGTTTTCCGTGCTGCTCAAGAACGTTCTGACATCGAGATCGTAGCAATCAACGATCTGTTAGACGCGGACTACATGGCATACATGCTGAAGTACGACTCAACTCATGGTCGTTTCAACGGTACTGTTGAAGTTAAAGACGGTCACCTGGTTGTTAACGGCAAAACCATCCGTGTTACCGCTGAGCGTGACCCAGCTAACCTGAAATGGAACGAAGTTAACGTTGACGTTGTAGCTGAAGCTACTGGTCTGTTCCTGGATGATGCGACTGCTCGTAAGCACATCACTGCAGGCGCTAAGAAAGTTGTTCTGACTGGTCCTTCTAAAGACAACACCCCAATGTTCGTTATGGGCGTTAACCATAAAGAATACGCAGGTCAGGAAATCGTTTCTAACGCATCTTGCACCACTAACTGCCTGGCACCACTGGCTAAAGTTATCAACGACAACTTCGGTATCGTTGAAGCGCTGATGACCACTGTGCATGCAACTACCGCAACTCAGAAAACTGTTGATGGCCCGTCTCACAAAGACTGGCGCGGCGGCCGCGGCGCATCCCAGAACATCATCCCTTCTTCTACCGGTGCTGCTAAAGCAGTAGGTAAAGTAATCCCAGCTCTGAACGGTAAACTGACTGGTATGGCGTTCCGCGTACCTACCCCTAACGTTTCTGTTGTTGACTTGACTGCACGTCTGGAAAAACCAGCGTCTTACAAAGAAATCTGCGCAGTAATCAAAGCAGCTTCTGAATCAGGCGACCTGAAAGGCGTTCTGGGTTACACCGAAGACGACGTAGTATCTACCGACTTCAACGGCGAAAAACTGACTTCCGTATTCGATGCGAAAGCAGGTATCGCTCTGAACGACAACTTTGTGAAACTGGTTTCCTGGTACGACAACGAAACTGGCTACTCCAACAAAGTATTGGATCTGATCGCTCACGTTTCCAAATAATTGGCAATGTGAATGAACTGATTGAAGGGCGACGCAAGTCGCCCTTTTGCTTTCTGTCGGATGCACTTTTTTATCAGCACATGAGTGCGATCAAACAGAGGGATTGGGTTCATGTGTAGTCTTGGTTCAAAATCTTAGAAGTTTTAACCCTGACAGGACTTTAGATAATGACAGAACAACTCTTTTCTCTTCCAGTCGTAAACCAGATCACTACCTCCGTCAGCCAGCGTCTTATCGACGAACTGCCGGTGCTCGTTGTTACCCATCCAAAAGTTCGTGCTGCAATTGCCCTGCAAGGCGCGCATCTGCTGTCATGGCAGCCTGAAGGTGAAGAACCTGTGCTTTGGATGAGCAGCGCCAGTGCGTTTAAAGAAGGCGTCGCTATTCGTGGCGGTATTCCAATTTGCTGGCCGTGGTTTGGTCCGGCAGGCAAACCATCACACGGTTTCGCCCGAAACATGGCATGGGAACTGACAGACCATCAGGAAACTGACGAAGGCGTTGTTCTGACCTTAACGCTGAAAAGCTCTCCTGAAACACTGGCTTTGTGGCCGCACGAATTTACGCTAACCGCACGCTTCACTCTCGGCGCAACCTGCCATATCGAACTGGAATCTACCGGTGATTTCGACGCAAACAGCGCCCTTCACACTTATTTCAATATCGGTGATATTGCCAGTGTGAGCGTCAAAGGTCTTGGCAACCACTTTATCGATAAAGTCGATGGCGCAAAAGCCAAACAAACCGAAGGCGACCTCACCTTCACTGGCCAGACTGACCGTATCTATACCCAGCCGCAGGCTACCAGTGAAATCGTCGATCCGGTGCTGAAACGCACGCTGGTTATCGCACACGAAAACAATTCAGACGTTGTTGCCTGGAACCCAGGTTCTGAATTGTCTGTCAGCATGGCGGATATGCCAGACGACGGCTACAAAACCATGGTCTGCGTCGAAACCGCGCAGGTTTCAGACAAACACATTTCTACGCATGCTGCACCAGCGCGCCTGGCGGTGACGTTCTCCATCCGCAAATAATCGCTTTGAGATTGCAGCATAGATGACAAAGGGGCCAAAAGGCCCCTTTTTGCTGTCTGATGCATGATGAAAGGAATGGAAGATTTCAGACCATATCCAGCGGCGTTTTATGTTTTGGTGCCGGAAAAGCGGCGTTAATTTGCGCTATTTCATCCGCAGACAAACTGAGCATCATCGCTGCGGCATTCTGTTTTACATGCTGCGGTTGTACGGCTTTTGGGATCGCAATCACGTTACCCGAGCGTATCACCCAAGCCAGCGCAATCTGTGAACTGCTGACGCCCCGCTCTTTCGCGATATTCTGCATCACCGGTGACGTCAGCACGTCGTGGCGTAACTTTCCCGCCTGAGCCAAAGGACAATAAGCCATCACCGGCACGCCGTGTTCTTCGCACCATGGCAGCAAATCGAATTCAATGCCACGCGCAGCCGCGTGATACAGCACCTGATTCGTCATACATTGTTCGCCACCGGTAATTTTCCACAGCGCCTGCATGTCGTCAGTATCAAGATTGGAGACGCCCCAGCGACGGATTTTGCCTGATTGTTGTAACTTCTCCATCGCGGCAACCGTGTCATGTAGCGGGATCGAACCACGCCAGTGCAACAGATAAAGGTCTATATAATCGGTTTGTAATCTTTTGAGGCTTTGCTCACAAGCTGTTATGGCTTTCGCGCCACCGGCGTTGTGCGGATAGACTTTGGATACCAGAAACACATCATCCCGCCGCCCTGCTATCGCTTCGCCGACCACTCGTTCCGCGCCACCGTCTGCATACATTTCTGCTGTGTCGATCAGCGTCATACCGGCATCCAGCCCTTGTCTTAACGCATTCACTTCAGCGCGAATATCACTGTTTCGCTCCCCCATATACCAGGTGCCTTGTCCGATTGCGGGTACAGTTTTCCCGTCTGGGAATTGCACGGTTTTCGCTTTCATCTGTTTCCTCCGGTCGGGTCGTGAGTCTCACTATCGATAAAGTTAATGAGCCATAAATGTGCAAATGGGGCGAAACGCCCCATTGATGTGCAATGTCAGCACCGTAACGGTGCATTGCATCAGAAGGTGTAAGTGACACCTGTCCAGACAATCGCCGAATATGACTTATCGACCATCGGGCTGTCTTTAACTTCATCCGCTAAACGAATATAGCGACCAGTGAAGAATGCCTGCCAGTCACGGGTGAAATTATAACGAGCAGAAAGCTCAGCGTATGGGCTAAAACTATCATCAGCCGAATAGCTGCTCAGACCGCTGCGACGTGATTCACCTTTAGTCACACCATAGTAATAGTCATTCTGATTGCTGCTGTTGAACATCACACCGAACCCAGGCACCAGCGCCCAGTTATCCTGATGGATTGGATACAGATAAGCAGCGTCCGCGACCAGACCATTACTGTTGTTCAGTACATCACCATTGAAGGTCGCGCGCAGCGTACCCCAGTCTTCAATATGTGAATACGCCAGACCAGCGTATAACGTGCCGCGACGCTTGTTCAGATGTTTCATCTGATGATCATCGCTGTCATCCGGGTCAAACCCAAATGGAACGTATGTCGTCGTAACGCTGAACTTATTCCTGTCGTCTTTCCACAGGTAGTAACCCGCAGTCAGTGATTTGAAATAGAAATCATCACCCTCATAAGACACCAGCGGTACCGGATAAACTTTGTTGTCATATCCACGATACGGGTTGACGTCACCCAATGCTGATGCGCCAAGTGACCAGGTGCCAGCCACGGCTGCATGGCTGCAAAGCACTGCCGCGCCCACGATGGACAGTGTTTTAAGGTTTGAAATTTTCATTGTCTTAATTCCATTAAGTAAAAAATCGTCGCTAGTGTAAATGAACGTTAAACATTGCGCTTAGCATTTACAGTTTTTCAGAATGTCCTGAACCGGTTTCATTACGTAAAACAGAGGCGATCGCATAATTTATCTGCAAAATATGAAATAAAAATGACTAAAGAAACAACATCCGCGCTGCAAAGCACGCCCTGTAAGGCTTTCCAGAGCATTTCCGACAACTGAGTCATTGATATGGCTTAAAAAACGCCCAACCCATAGAGGAAATTTTCCTAATGCCAAACTACGCTTATAAATAGATGAAAGACTTAGCCTGAACGGTTGCCCGTCCCACCGGGTCTGACAGTAAACAAATCATCGTGACTGTCGGCTTTGAAGGGTTCTGCAAGTTGGCATAAGGGTTGCTGTAATTCAGGTGGGAGATCTTTCTTCCGGGAGCGCTGAAAAAGCTCTCATTAACCTGTGCTATATCCAACTCGTTGGAATTGCGGTCAAACAGCGGTTCCAAGGACGAAGGGTAAAATAACGAAGGACGGGCATCGTATGAACATATTTGACCACTATCGCCAGCGCTATGAGGCTGCCAAGGACGAAGAGTTCACACTGCAGGAATTTCTTACCATTGCACGGCAAGATCGCAGTGCTTATGTCAATGCGGCGGAACGTCTGTTGATGGCAATCGGTGAACCAGTGATGGTAGATACCGCGCTTGAACCACGCCTGTCGCGTTTATTCTCGAACCGTGTTGTTGCACGATACCCTGCATTTGAAGAGTTTTACGGCATGGAAGAGGCTATCGAACAGATTGTCTCCTACCTGAAACACGCCGCGCAGGGCCTGGAAGAAAAGAAACAAATCCTCTATTTACTGGGCCCGGTGGGTGGCGGTAAATCGTCACTGGCCGAACGGCTGAAATCCCTGATGCAACGTGTACCGATTTATGTGCTGAGCGCTAATGGCGAACGAAGCCCGGTAAACGATCATCCTTTGTGTTTGTTTAACCCGCAGGAAGATGCGCATATTCTCGAAAAAGAATACAACATTCCTCCGCGCTATCTCGGCACCATCATGTCGCCATGGGCGGCAAAACGCCTGCATGAATTTGGCGGTGACATCACCAAGTTTAAAGTGGTGAAAGTCTGGCCGTCTATTCTTGAACAAATTGCCATCGCCAAAACGGAACCGGGCGATGAAAACAATCAGGACATCTCTGCGCTGGTCGGGAAAGTGGATATCCGTAAACTGGAAAACCACGCCCAAAACGATCCTGACGCTTATGGTTATTCCGGTGCGCTGTGCCGTGCAAACCAGGGTGTGATGGAATTCGTCGAGATGTTCAAAGCCCCGATTAAAGTGCTGCATCCGTTACTGACTGCGACGCAGGAAGGTAACTATAACGGTACCGAAGGGATCTCCGCCCTGCCGTTCAACGGCATTATTCTGGCGCACTCCAATGAATCTGAGTGGGTGACGTTCCGTAACAATAAGAATAATGAAGCATTCCTTGACCGTGTGTACATCGTGAAAGTGCCTTACTGCCTGCGCGTGTCTGAAGAGATGAAAATCTACGACAAACTGCTCAGCAACAGTGAGCTTTCCCATGCTCCGTGCGCGCCGGGAACTCTGGAAACGCTCGCGCGCTTCTCGATTTTGTCGCGGCTGAAAACACCTGAAAACTCCAGCAGCTATTCCAAAATGCGGGTTTACGACGGTGAAAGCCTGAAAGATACCGATCCGAAAGCCAAGTCCTATCAGGAATACCGCGACTATGCGGGTGTAGACGAAGGTATGAACGGGCTGTCGACGCGTTTCGCGTTTAAAATCCTGTCCCGCGTTTTCAACTTTGACCATGCTGAAGTGGCCGCCAACCCGGTTCATCTGTTCTATGTTCTGGAACAGCAAATCGAGCGCGAACAATTCCCGCAGGACATCGCTGAAAAATACCTGGAGCACCTGAAAGGCTATCTGATCCCGAAATACGCTGAGTTTATCGGCAAAGAGATCCAGACGGCTTATCTGGAATCCTATTCAGAATACGGACAAAACATTTTCGACCGTTATGTAACGTACGCTGATTTCTGGATACAAGATCAGGAATATCGCGACCCGGATACCGGACAACTGTTCGACCGTGAATCGCTGAATGCTGAGCTGGAGAAAATTGAAAAACCGGCCGGTATCAGCAATCCAAAAGATTTCCGCAACGAAATTGTCAACTTCGTGCTGCGTGCCCGCGCTAACAATAGCGGCCGCAATCCAAACTGGACCAGTTACGAAAAACTGCGCACGGTCATTGAGAAAAAAATGTTCTCAAATACCGAGGAATTACTGCCAGTTATCTCGTTTAACGCCAAGACGTCGACCGATGAACAGAAGAAACATGATGATTTTGTCGACAGAATGATGGAGAAAGGATATACACGCAAACAAGTTCGCTTGCTGTGTGAATGGTACCTGCGCGTAAGAAAATCCTCGTAGCAGAGGATCGTTGGCAACGTCGTTTGGGGGAAATATGACGTATTTCATTGACCGTCGACTGAATGGCAAAAACAAAAGCGCGGTGAACCGCCAGCGCTTTTTGCGCCGCTATAAGTCGCAAATCAAACAGTCGATTGCCGAGGCCATCAACAAGCGTTCGGTTACCGACGTGGACAGCGGGGAGTCGGTTTCGATCCCCAATGCTGATATCAACGAACCCATGTTTCATCAGGGTCGCGGTGGCTTACGCCACCGTGTTCACCCTGGTAATGACCACTTTGTGCAGAATGACCGCATCGAACGACCGCAAGGGGGCGGTGGCGGCGGCAGTGGTCAGGGAGAAGCCAGTCAGGACGGTGAAGGCGAAGATGAGTTTTCGTTCCAGATCTCCAAAGACGAGTATCTCGATCTGCTGTTTGAGGATCTTGCACTGCCAAACCTGCGTAAAAACCAGCATAAACAGCTTAACGAATTCAAAACCCACCGCTCCGGTTATACGTCTAACGGCGTACCGGCCAATATCAGTGTGGTGCGCTCTTTGCAAAACTCGCTGGCCCGCCGCACGGCGATGACCGCGGGTAAAAAACGGGAGCTGCGTGAGCTGGAATCGACGCTGACCGAGGTCGAGCACAGCGAACCGGCACAGTTACTCGAAGAAGAACGGCTGCGTAAAGAAATCGCCGAGTTGCGGGCGAAGATCGCGAAAACACCGTTCATTGATACCTTCGATTTACGCTATCGCAACTATGAGCGTCGCCCTGAGCCGTCAAGCCAGGCGGTGATGTTCTGTCTGATGGATGTCTCCGGTTCGATGGATCAGGCGACCAAAGACATGGCCAAACGTTTCTATATCCTGCTCTATTTGTTCCTGAGCAGAACCTATAAAAACGTCGATGTGGTCTATATCCGTCACCATACACAAGCCAAAGAAGTGGATGAACAGGAGTTCTTCTACTCACAGGAAACCGGCGGGACCATCGTTTCAAGCGCACTGAAACTGATGGATGACGTCATCAGGGAACGCTACGATCCGGCGCAGTGGAACATTTATGCCGCGCAGGCTTCCGATGGCGATAACTGGGCTGACGACTCCCCTCTGTGCCACCAGCTTCTGGCACAGAAGATTTTGCCGCTGGTGCGTTATTACAGCTACATCGAAATCACCCGCCGCGCCCACCAGACGCTGTGGCGTGAATACGAAGTGTTGCAGGAGAAATTCGATAATTTCGCCATGCAGCATATCCGCGAACAGGAAGATATTTATCCGGTGTTCAGGGAGCTGTTCCATAAGCAGGTTCAGGACCACTAATCTTTAGCCTTTCAAAACAGCGGATTATTTATTAATGACCCGCTGTTTTTTTATCTCTTACAAAATCTCATCAGACTTGGGGTATTTTTTGAAATACCGTCTAAACTTCAAAAGAGCAAAGCAATTACTTACCTCTACAAAAGGACGCTGTATATGAAAAAAATTACTTTAGCTACTACCCTGCTGATCTCTGCATTTTCTTTCAGTACTTTCAGTGCATTAGCTGCCGATCAGGTATCCAAAGAAGAAGTCGCCCACTTTAAACTGGTCAAAATCGGCAACATCCAGGTGGCTGAATCCGGCGGGAAAGTCGGTTCACCAAGTGAGTTGCACGATGAGCTCTCAAAGTTAGCGGATGAAAAAGGCGGTAAATATTACCATATCATTGCTGCCGGCCAGAAAGGCCCGAACTTTGAAGCAATAGCCACAGTATATAAAGACGCAGAGAAATAATATCTGCTCAGAAATAACGAAACCACGCCTGAGTGCGTGGTTTTTTTTTAGCGCAAAAACCTGCACGTCACACAGAAAATAATCCATAAAAAAAGCCAGAGGAATAATCCCTCTGGCTTTCTTGCATCATTTCCCGAAGGGGGAATTACATGCCGTACACCAGGTTTACAGACGTCACGGTATCGGTTTTATCCGGCGCACTGGCTGGTGGTTTGGTGTTATAGGTTACGTCATACGCCACTTTCAGGGAGAAGTGGGAGTTGATCGCAACGGTCAGCGCAGTTTCAGAGTTCAGCGTGGTTTCATCGTTCGCTAAAACAGAAACGCCCTGCGTGAAGCGAGCAGTGTCGCTGATCTGGTAACCGTAAGTGCCGGAAGCATAAGCCAGGGCACGGGTGGTATTACCGCCCTGCTGGAATTCATCATGACGAACACCCGGACCCGCTTCCAGGTTCAGCGTGTGAACCGGACCGCTCCAGATCTGACGACCATAACCCAATGTACCGACAGTACGTGAACGGTAACCGTTGTAACGGTCGCTCAGCCAGCTACCCTGACCGAAAACATAGTTCGCATTATCAAGGTTATAACGGGTACGACCACCGGCCTGGTACTTCTCGGATGAACGCACACCGGAAGAAGAAGTATTACGTGCAGAACCCCACAGGCTGTAAGCCGTGTTGGTGTCAAACCAGGTCATGGTGGTATCAGCATTCAGCGTGGAGTTGCTGGTGTTACCAGTTTGCGCACTGTAACCCGCCTGAACGTTACCCTCGAAAGGCTTTTTTGCCTGAGCAGGGTCATCTAACGCAGTGAAGATGGTGGTGTCTGCAAGGCTTGAGATACTGAACAGCGCTGCACCACAGACGATGGCACAAGCTGGTAGACGACGTACAACCCGAAAAAACATTTTGTTTCCCCAATAAGACTTAAGGCAAATAACGACATTAAAACCACACGATGTATGCCATTAATTAGGATCCGTTAATCAAGCCTGGCAACTCCATTTCGATGGCACATGCATACACATATTTCTACCGCAACAAATATAACGCACTCAGCCCAGGATATCTTAATAAAGCGGCTTTTTTAGATAGTTCCGAATGACATATATTTCCTGCAATAGAAATATACGGAATCATTACATTTCCCTTCATTGATCTCTTATTTTCAACGCCGGTCAGTAATTACTCATCGTGTGCCACACTTTACTTCTTTCCTGCCGCTTTGGTTCGAAATGTTGCGAGCCGGCAGCGTACAGATTTCCGCCGAACTCTTCGCTGAATCTTGTCCTTTTGAGCGATGCGGGGTAGTTTTATCCTGATAACGTCTTATTTTTGCCTCGGGTTCCTCGAAGGCAGGCTTCAGGAGGAGTGGTCATGGCTTTACAAAAAGAGATTATTCAGGCTCTGCACGTTAAACCGCATATCGATGCCGCACAAGAAATCCGTGTCAGCGTCGATTTTCTCAAAAGTTATCTGCTGGCCCATCCGTTCATCAGGACACTGGTGTTGGGTATCAGCGGCGGGCAGGATTCTACTCTCACCGGCAAACTTTGCCAAATGGCAATTAGCGAATTACGCGCAGAAACTCACGAAGCCGATTATCAGTTCATCGCTGTCCGTTTGCCGTATGGCGTGCAGGCTGATGAATCCGACTGTCAGGATGCCATTGCGTTCATCCAGCCTGATCAGGTTCTGACCGTCAATATTAAGAATGCCGTACTGGCAAGCGAAGCGACATTGCGCGAAATTGGTATTGAGCTGAGTGATTTCATTAAAGGTAATGAAAAAGCCCGCGAACGCATGAAAGCGCAGTACAGCATTGCCGGAATGAAAAAAGGTGTGGTGGTCGGAACTGACCATGCGGCAGAAGCCGTGACCGGATTCTTCACCAAATACGGCGATGGCGGTACTGACATTAACCCAATTTTCCGTCTGAACAAACGTCAGGGTAAAGCGTTGCTTAAAGAGCTCGGTTGCCCGGAACATTTGTATACCAAAGCCCCGACGGCGGATCTGGAAGAGAACCGCCCTGCTTTGCCGGATGAAGTTGCTCTTGGTGTGACCTACGAACTGATCGACGATTATCTCGAAGGCAAAAAAGTCGACGATAAATATGCCACGATTATCGAAGGCTGGTATCTGCGTACAGAACACAAACGCCAGCCACCGGTCACGGTGTTTGATGATTTCTGGAAGAAAAAATAATCTTTCTTGTATCTGTGCGTTAACGGACACTGACAGGTGTCCGTTTTTTTTCACAAGTCCTTCCGGCACGATTATCACAAGCTACTTTCCATTCTTTAACTAAATCATTACCCTTAGCCTCCCTTCGGATGACTGACAGTGATGTTTTCAATGCAAAAATTCCTTTTCCTGCTGCTGAGCCTGGTATTGCTTGGCCCTCTGGGTATCGACCTTTACCTTCCGGCGATCCCGGCGATTGCTCTGGGTCTGAACAGCACCGAGGCGGTCATTCAGTCCTCAATTTCACTTTTCATTCTGGTGATGGGCCTCGGCCAGCTGGTTGCCGGGCCGCTGGTTGATAAATTCGGACGCCGTCCCATCGCCATCATCGGCGTGGTGATTTATCTGGCAGGCGCGATCGTCGCCGCTACAGCCATCGCACCGTGGATGTTTCTGCTCTCGCGCGTCATTCAGGGGCTGGCAGTCTGTTGTACATCGGTGGTGATTTTCAGCGGGGTTCGTGACCGGATGAGCGGCAACGATGCCGCCCGCGCGTACGGTTTTCTCAACGGTACGCTCAACATTATCCCAGCTCTGGCGCCGCTGATTGGCGGACTGATTGCCCAATATTATGGCTGGCGTGCGCCGTTCTGGGCGCTGGCGGGTTATACGCTGGCGGTTTTGCTGCTGGTCATTTTCAAATTGCCGGAAACCCGTCCCGAAGGAACGCAAAACAATACCGGACTGCCGTTCCGTCAGTACGCACGTATCTTGTTTAATGCCCGCTTTATCACTTTCGCACTGGTTAATGCCGGCGCAATGGGTATGGCACTGACGTACGTTTCGCTGGCACCGACGGTACTGATGAATATTGCCGGACTCACCCCACTGGAATTCTCCCTGGTGTTCGGCGCAAACGGATTCTGGATCATGGGGATGAGTTTTATCGCTAACCGCATTATCCGCAAGGTAGGACGTCCGGTATGCCTGAAAACGGGCGGGATTCTGATGTTTATCGGCTGCCTCGGGCTGATTGCCGGGATAACGCTGGTTCCGCCTGCTGAACAGACCGCAACCTGGTTGTATATGTTGCCGGTGGCCAGCGCCTGCGCCGGTCTGGCGTTCCTGATGGGGCCGGCAACCAGCTATGCGCTGGAACCGTTCTCTGCCGAAGCAGGTGTCGCTTCCGCACTGGTCGGTTCGGTGCAGATGGCCGGTGGCGCGTTGCTGGGCTTTATTGCGATGGCGTTGCCGTTGCAGCCAAAGCTGAGTCTGGCGCTGGTGATGCTGGCGGGAGGGTGTCTGGCGATGCTGGCACGTCGCGCCAGTAAGAAATCGACGGGACGTCTGACCCGTCTGGAACAATAACCGCTCTCTTTAATCGATTGTCGTCACCGGTACGCGGGGTGCCAGCGCACTCAGCAGCTCATAGCCCAGCGTACCGCATGCCGTCGCCACATCATCTACCGGCAAATGATTACCCCATAACTCGACCGGTGAACCGATTTTCGCCTGCGGACACGGCGTAAGATCAACAGCCAGCATATCCATGGATACCGTCCCCACCGTGGTTGTGCACACGCCATCCACCCACACAGGTGTTCCGGACGGCGCATGGCGCGGATAACCATCAGCATAGCCACAGGCGACCACCCCTACGCGCTGCGGGCCGCTCACGTGATAACGGCCGCCATAACCCACGCGGTCACCCGCTTTAAGCTCCTGCACGGCAATCAGCTCGCTTTTTAACGTCATCACCGGTTGCAGACCGGTATCAGCGATATCTTTCCACTCACCGCTTGGCGATGCACCATAAATAATAATGCCAGGGCGCACCCAGTCATGATGGGTTTGAGGATGCCACAAGGTCGCCGCCGAGTTCGCCAGACACCGTGGCCCGCGGATATTTTGTCCGGCCAGATTAATCGCCGCCATCTGGGCATCGACACCTTCAACACTGTCGGCGGTGGCAAAATGGCTCATCAGGGTGAGTTCGCCTGCCTGTTTCAGTTCACTCAGCTGCTGCCACACAGCGCCCGCCCGCTCGGGGGGAAACCCCAGACGGTTCATGCCACTGTTCACTTTCAGGTAGATCTCAGCCGGCTGACTCAATTGCGCTTCAGCCAGTGCTTTAATTTGCCAGTCACTGTGAACGGCAGTCGTCAGACGATATTTATCAACGATCATTAAATCCTGAGGAGTGAAAAATCCCTCAAGCAGCAGAATCGGCCCCTGCCAGCCTGCTTCACGCAGCAAAATAGCTTCGTTGAAATCAAGTAATGCAAAGCCATCGGTGGAGGACAAACTGCGCCAGATGCGCGAAATTCCGTGGCCGTAGCCATTGGCTTTGACAACAGTCCAGACCTTGCTGTCAGGAGCAAAGGCACGAATGATGTTCAGATTTTGGGTTAATGCAGAAAGAGATAATGTGGCAGAAATCGGGCGAGGCATACCGGCTCCGGTAATAAGCAAAGTAATGCCCATGCAGCGTCAGGCACTGCATGGGAAATAATGTCAGCGGACTCAGCCTACCGGATGCATTTTATGCGGCCCCGCAGGACGCGCGATAAAATCCGGGCTGTAACGCTCAACCGATAAATCATCAGACGGAATGGCCGGCGTCACGCCCGACATAATATCTGACAGCAATTGCCCTGAGCCACAGGCCATCGTCCAGCCCAGTGTGCCGTGGCCGGTGTTCAGATACAGATTTTTAATGCGCGTGCGTCCGACAATCGGCGTACCGTCCGGCGTCATCGGGCGAAGACCGGTCCAGAACGTCGCCTGTCCGACATTTCCGCCATTCGGATAGAGATCTCTTACAACCATTTCCAGCGTTTCACGTCGCGCCTGTGCCAGTTTCAGATTGAAGCCGACAATTTCCGCCATGCCACCGACACGAATACGGTTATCAAAACGGGTGATGGCAATTTTGTAGGTTTCATCGAGTACGGTTGAAACCGGCGCGGACGCAGGATCGGTAATCGGGATAGTCAGGGAATATCCCTTCAGCGGATAGACCGGGATGGACACAAGGTCGCGCAACAACGCAGTTGAATAGGATCCAAATGCCACCACATAAGCATCGGCTTTCACCACCTCATCGCCGCACTGCACGCCGGTGATTTCGCCGTTTTCTACATGCAGCTTATCCACCGTGCGGTTAAATTCGAAGACAACGCCCGCCTGACGCGCCATGTCCGCCAGCTTGCGGGTAAACATCTGGCAGTCGCCGGTTTCATCATTCGGCAAACGCAGACCGCCGGTCAGCTTGTGCGCGACCTGCGCCAGCGCAGGTTCTGCGGTGGCCAGCTGACTGGACTCCAGCAGCTGATACGGCACACCCGCATCGTCAAGAACAGCAATATCTTTGGATGCACTTTCAAACTGCTGCGCGGTACGGAAAAGTTGTAACGTTCCGCCCTGACGACCTTCATACTGAATGCCGGTATCGTCACGCAATGCCTTCATGCAGTCACGACTGTATTCCGCCAGACGCACCATACGACTTTTGTTGGTCTGATAATGGTTCATGTCGCAGTTGCGCAGCATCTGCCACATCCATTTGAGCTGGAACTGCGTGCCGTCCAGACGGATTGCCAGCGGTGCATGTTTCTGGAACATCCATTTTACCGCTTTCACCGGAACGCCCGGAGCCGCCCACGGTGCGGCATAACCCGGAGAGATCTGGCCTGCATTACCCGCGCTGGTTTCCTCCGCCGGACCGGACTGACGATCAATGACCGTGACCTGATGACCCGCCTTTGCCAGATACCATGCACTGGCGACACCGACCACACCACTGCCTAAAATGACCACACGCATATCGACTCCACTCCACACCCAAACAAAGCATAATATTCTGATGACAGGAAATTAACCTGACTGAGAAAAATCACCAACACAGTCACTCATAACCGTGAGGTCTTTCACAATTATTTATCGTTCATGACGGCATTTATTTCAATAGGGTGAAATAAATAACGATATCTCGCAACATTTCATCCATCGGGAAAGAAAATCATGGTCTTATGATAGCAATGACTGCACTGATGTCACGAATCAGGGGGCGCATCAAAGCTGGTTTATGAAAAGGTTTTTATTCTTCAATAAAGCTATAAAGCCAGAATAAAAAACCACAAACATTCACAGTAGTGATATTACCTCACGGATTGAGAATTTTTGCGATTCAGGACGGGTGGGTTTTTATAAAGGGGTGAAAAACGAGGCATGGGACTGATAACACGAATACCACTCTCATCAGCGGCATTTTATGACACAAACCTGGCGGATAAGGGAAATTGACAGCCATCAGCCATGAGGATATAGAGTTAATCAGGAAGGGATCCATGGTGTTTATCTAACAGCACACTCAGATTGAGCTACGATTATCAATGGACGTGCGAAATCTTAAGAAAAGGTTGTGAATCAAACACTCTGTAGCGTCCATAACTGAATGAGGGTGCGGCTTATGACAACAGTGACCCAGAAGCAAAAAACTGAGGACAAACGTCTCAGCGACGGACCGGACTGGACGTTTGAGTTATTGCAGACCTATCTTGCGGAGATCGACCGGGTGGCCAAGTCTTACCGGCTTGAAACCTATCCCCATCAGATCGAAATCATCACCTCCGAACAAATGATGGATGCCTACTCCAGCATCGGCATGCCGATTAATTACACTCACTGGTCGTTCGGTAAGAAATTCATTGAAACCGAGCAACTTTATAAACACGGACAACAGGGTCTGGCGTATGAAATCGTCATCAACTCTAATCCCTGTATCGCCTATCTGATGGAAGAAAACACCATCACGATGCAGGCGCTGGTCATGGCTCATGCCTGTTACGGCCACAACTCTTTCTTTAAAAATAACTACCTGTTTAAAAGCTGGACTGACGCCAGTTCAATCGTCGATTACCTGCTGTTCGCCAAACGTTATATCAGCGAATGTGAAGAACGCTACGGGGTCGATGAGGTTGAACGGTTGCTCGATTCCTGTCATGCGTTGATGAATTACGGCGTCGATCGCTATAAACGTCCGCAAAAAATCTCCTTGCAGGAGGAACTGGCGCGGCAGAAAAGCCGTGAGGAATATCTGCAAAGCCAGGTGAACACGCTGTGGAAAACGTTGCCGCGCAAGGACAGCGTTGATGCACCTGAACAGGCGCGACGCTTCCCTTCAGAGCCGCAGGAAAACCTGCTGTATTTCATGGAAAAAAATGCGCCTCTGCTGGAATCCTGGCAGCGGGAGATTTTGCGTATCGTGCGTAAAATCAGCCAGTACTTTTATCCGCAGAAACAGACTCAGGTGATGAATGAAGGCTGGGCGACGTTCTGGCATTACACCATTCTTAATCATCTTTATGATGAAGGAAAAGTCACCGACCGTTTCATTCTGGAGTTTCTGCACAGCCATACCAATGTGGTGTATCAGCCGCCTTATAACAGCCCGTATTACAGCGGCATCAACCCGTATGCGCTGGGCTTTGCGATGATGCAAGATATCAAACGTATCTGTCAGGAACCAACGGAGGAAGATCGTTACTGGTTCCCGGATATCGCGGGTTCAGACTGGCTTGAAACGCTGCATTTTGCGATGCGGGATTTCAAAGATGAAAGCTTTATCAGCCAGTTCCTGTCGCCGAAAGTGATGCGTGATTTCCGGTTATTTACCGTGCTGGATGACGACCATAATAACTATCTGGAAATCGCGGCGATTCATAATGAGGAAGGTTATCGCGCCATTCGTCAGGAGTTATCGGCGCAGTATAACCTGAGTAATCACGAGCCCAACATTCAGGTCTGGAATGTCGATTTGCGCGGTGACCGCTCGCTCACGCTGCGTTATATCCCGCAAGATCGCGCACCGCTCGATAAGAGCCGCCGTGAAGTGATGAAACATGTTCATCGTCTGTGGGGCTTCGATGTGTTTATCGAGCAGCTCAACGAAGACGGCAGCGTTGAATTACTCGAACGCTGCCCGCCGCGTCCGACGCCGCTATAAACCTCCCATATTCAGACATAAAAAAGGGCGCTAAGCGCCCTGTATTTATTGTTGCTTCCCGAAATCAATCGAATTGTATCAAGGCGGCAACGAAGAGACAGTTAGAAAGATGAAGGGAATTAGCGTTTTTTTTGTTCGGTCAGATCACCCGGCATCGCGCTCTGCATGCTGTGCCAGATTTCACCACTCTGACGGCCATAATTACGCACGCAATCGACAATCTGCTCATAGCTTTTCTCGTGGCAGATATCAGACAGCTTTTTATAGAAAGTGATCGCCAGTTTACGCGCTTCAGGATTGGAGAAGTAATAACGTCCGACGCGGGTATAAAGACCTCGCAGTCCGTTGATAATCAGACCGTAAATCGGGTTGCCGGAGGCAAATGCCAGACCACGGAAAATGCCGTAATCGAGCGCCGTAAAGGCTTCGGCATGATCTTCAACTTCCGCCGCTTTAGCCAGTACCTGCTGGGTTTCTTCAGGATTGGTTCGCATCGCTTTACGGATAAAGATTGTTGCGATGTTAGTACGCACGGACAGCAAATTATCAATGAGCTGTGGAACACTGTCATGATCGAGACGCGCCAGCGTTTCCAGAATATTCAGACCCGACGTTTCCCAGAAATTGTTCACTTTGGTCGGTTTTCCATGCTGAATTGTCAACCAGCCATCCCGGGCAAGCCGCTGTAACACCTCACGCAATGTGGTTCGGGTCACGCCAATGAGTTCGGAAAGTTCTCTCTCTGCAGGCAAAATTGAGCCCGGAGGGAAGCGGCTGTTCCAGATACTTTCGATGATATACTCTTCGGCAAAACCGGCAGGACTTTGTGCCTTAATAACCATGTGTTTGTCGTTCCGTGTGGGGCTTTTATCAGGGATATAGTTCAGCTCATCATACCAGATGAAAAACGCCTGTTATAGCCGTCAGTCAGAACAAATGTTGAAACTGTGCAGGGGTTTGCAGAATTTCACATTTCTTAATGGCTTATGGGATAGTCCGTTCCGGTGAAAAATTTCTGTCAGACAATTACACTGACCTATGCTTTTGATACCACTATAAATTACAGATAAAGGAGAACTGGGGAATATGGAAACAAGCTACAGTCGCGCATTTATAAAAAACTTTTTGGGGCAGTCTCCTGACTGGTACAAAATTACCATTCTGGCCTTTCTGGTTATTAACCCGTTGATTTTCTTTCTGGTCAGTCCGTTTTTAGCCGGATGGTTGCTGGTCATCGAGTTCATTTTTACCCTGGGTATGGCGCTTAAATGTTATCCACTTCAGCCTGGCGGTTTGCTGGCTATTGAAGCGGTCATGATTGGCATGACCAGCGCAGAGCGTATCCGTGAAGAGATTTCGGCCAATCTGGAAGTGCTCCTGCTGCTGATTTTTATGGTGGCGGGCATCTACTTTATGAAGCAACTGCTGCTGACCGTATTTACCAAGCTGCTGCTGAATCTCAGAAATAAAATTGCGCTGTCACTGGCCTTTTGTTTTGCTGCCGCTTTCCTTTCCGCCTTCCTCGATGCGCTGACCGTTATTGCTGTGGTGATCAGCGTTTCAGTCGGTTTTTATTCGATTTACCACAACGTCGCCTCTAATCAGAGTGAAAACACGGATGTGACCGACGACAGCTCGTTTACAGGCAATCAGCAACATCAGGCCGTTCTGGAGCAGTTTCGGTCCTTCTTACGCAGCCTGATGATGCATGCCGGCGTGGGTACCGCGCTCGGCGGTGTGATGACCATGGTGGGCGAACCGCAGAACCTGATCATCGCTAAAAGCGCAGACTGGCAGTTTGTCGACTTTCTGATCCGTATGTCTCCGGTCACCGTCCCGGTGTTCATCTGCGGTTTCATTGTCTGCGCGCTGGTGGAGCGTTTCCGCGTGTTTGGTTATGGCGCAAAACTGCCGCATCCGGTTTATGAAGTGCTTAAAAAGTACGATCAGAAAAACAGTGAGAACATCACGAAACAAGACCGCATTAAGCTGGCGGTGCAGATCGTCATTGGGGTTTGGTTGATTATCGCCCTGGCTTTCCATCTGGCTGAAGTCGGACTGATCGGTCTTTCGGTGATTATCTTTGCCACCGCATTTTGTGGCGTCACTGATGAACATGCGATTGGTAAAGCATTCCAGGATTCCCTGCCCTTCACCGCCCTGCTGACCGTCTTTTTTGCCATCGTTGCCGTGATCGTCGAACAGCATCTGTTCACTCCAATCATTCACTTTGTGCTTCAGTCAGCGCCGTCAAATCAGCTGTCATTGTTCTATCTGTTCAACGGATTGCTTTCTTCCGTGTCTGATAACGTTTTTGTCGGCACTGTTTATATCAATGAAGCTAAATCTGCACTGGTTAATGGCGTGATTGACCTGAAGCAATTTGAACTGCTGGCGGTCGCGATTAATACCGGCACAAACCTGCCATCGGTTGCCACGCCCAATGGTCAGGCGGCGTTCTTGTTCCTGCTGACGTCCGCCCTTGCTCCACTCATCCGCCTTTCATACGGCAGAATGGTGTGGATGGCGCTACCTTACACAGTGGTCATGACGCTGGTGGGTTTGCTGTGCGTGCAATATCTGCTGCCGGATATGACGCAGTGGTTTACGGAGATGGGATGGCTGAGCATGCCACCGGCCAGTGAAGTACTCATGCCTCACTAATACACAGACATAACGTCGGTAATTCTCTGGCAGCTCCGTAGCCCAGAAAATTACCGAAATTAAAGTCGAATTCTCCGATTTATATTAATTATTTACCTATTATTTATTCTGACAGGCTGGCAGCAGGGAGCAATTGGTTTACACTGCGTATCAGTAGCTAACCGCAGGGAAATTTTACTATGTTGCAATATCTTAACCGCTGTTCACAAGGCCGCGGTGCATGGCTTCTGATGGCTCTGACAGCTCTTATTCTTGAGCTGGTTGCGTTGTATTTTCAACACGTGATGCTTCTTAAACCTTGCGTCATGTGCATTTATGAACGCTGTGCGTTGATGGGTATTCTGGCTGCCGGGTTGGTCGGTGCGATTGCACCCTCTACCTGGTTACGTTATGCCGGTATTCTTATCTGGATTTACAGCGCTTACGAAGGGATCCGTTTGTCATGGGAACACACCATGATCCAACTGCATCCTTCTCCGTTCGCGACCTGTGATTTTGCTGCCCGCTTCCCGACCTGGCTGCCACTGGACAAATGGTTCCCGTGGATGTTTATTGCCAGCGGTGATTGTGCGGAAAAACAATGGGAATTCCTGTCACTCGGTATGCCGCAGTGGCTGGTTGTTGTTTTCAGCGTGTTTATGGTCATTGCGATTCTGGTGCTGCTGGCACAGTTCGTAAAACCTAAACGACGTGACTTGTTCGGTCGTTAATTTCAGTAAACTAAATTCACAAAGGCGCCTCCCGGCGCCTTTTCTATGACCTTCAGTATCATCATGCAGGGAATGCAGACTTTTTAATCAGAGTGGTTTATATGACTAATTTGGAACCTGCAATGAAAAATCTCCCTGTCGGGCTGGTCTGGATAATCTGCGTCGGAGCCTGTCTCCTTTTCTGGGTCGTAGTCGGTTTTATTTTTTATGGCTTGTTCAGATAACGCCACACTGGCGGCCTGTCCGGACGAGTATCAGCTGGCAGGTTCGCTCAATACACTGTGCAAAAAAAGACCTGGATTTGTAAAAACCTCAATGAGTTCTATGCTACGAGGGCAAAAAGGTTCATCAGAGGAACAGATATGGTTGTAAAAGGGTTTTCAAAAGGGTTTTTCATCGCGATTCTTTTAATCGTTACTTTGGCTTTTTTTGATGTATTGAGGCCTTATTATTCTTCCGTACTATGGGCAATTATACTTGCGGTGATTTTCAATCCGCTGAAAAACCGGCTTAAACAATTTGTCGGTGATCGCAACGGTGTTGTTTCTTTATTAACCGTCTTGATTATTTGTCTGATTGTATTCACACCGCTGGCGATTATTACTTCTTCGCTGGCGATCGAATTCAATGCGGTATACACCAAGCTTCAGGCGAATGATTCCCAGTTGCCGGCGATGCTGACCGATACCATCCACCATTTACCGCGATGGGCCAGACATTTCCTTGCGGAGCATAATCTGGACAGCACGACTGAAATTCAGAAAAAGCTTTCTGATGTCGCGCTGCAAGGCAGCCAGTATCTGGCGGGTAGCGTTTTTGTCATTGGTAAGAGCACGTTCGGCTTTGTTGTCGGTTTCGGCATCATGCTGTACATCCTGTTCTTCCTGCTGAAAGATGGCGCTTATCTGGTTAATCTGACGCTGGAAGCCCTGCCGCTTTCCCGCCACGTTAAACATCATTTGTTTATGAAGTTTGCGGCCGTATCCCGCGCGACAGTTAAAGGTACGGTGGTGGTGGCAATCGTTCAGGGTGCGCTGGGCGGGCTGGCATTTTACATCGCGGGTGTGGATGGCAGCCTTCTTTGGGGCGCGCTGATGGCCTTCCTGTCAATCATCCCTGCGGTTGGATCAGCCATTATTTGGGTACCGGCTGCCATCTATTTCTTCGCTTCAGGAATGTTGTGGCAGGGGATCTTTATCGTGGTCTTCTTCGTGGTGGTTATCGGTATCGTGGATAACGTTTTACGCCCGCTGCTGGTTGGCAAAGATACAAAAATGCCGGATTACCTGATCCTTATCACCACGCTGGGTGGCATGGAAGTTTATGGCATTAATGGCTTTGTGATTGGTCCGTTGATTGCGGCATTGTTTATCGCCTGCTGGAACATTCTTTCCGGGCGTGACCATCGTAACAATACCGATGAGATTGACGAAGATTTCATTGAGGAAGGTAAAAATCACCCGGAGACATGATACACAGGGCATTTTCTCTAAGTGCCCAATCCGCGCATCGTTATCTTCGGTCTGAGTTTAACGGGCGGTTGCTACAAACCGCCCAGTTTTACCAAATATGATTATGCAGTTTTCAGAACCTGGCGTAGAAATAAATGACAACTAACACTATCGATCTGCAGGGGTAATAAATGAAAAATATCATTTTAGGTATGATCGCAAAAATCTCCCGTATGGAAGCAGACACTAAACAGCTCACCGCTCAGGTTGAGGCGCAGTCACTCCTTCTCGGGGCTATTTTCATCACTGTCGGGAAAAATGGCGGGCCGCAAGAAATCATCGAAAGCGTCAATAAAGCCATTAACTCCGTGCTCGACTCCGATGATGAAGTCCTTAAATCCGACGCCAAAATTTTGTTTGAACAGTTTCAGGCACTGATTGAGATGACGCGATTTATCGACAAGGCCGATCCGGAGCTGGATTCCGAGGCGCTGAATGCGCTGGGTGCTGTCCGGCCTGATTCAGAGATCTGATATCAAAATCCTGGAATAAAAAAACCCTGGCATTTGCCGGGGCTTTTTCATTTCATATCCTGAAAGAGAAGCGAGCTTATCTCGCCCAGCTTGGCTTATTCATGATAGGCGGCTGTCAGAAAACGAAGTGAAGTGAAGTAAGATTTAATCACGGTTAAAACAGAGTATTACCGCAAACTGAAACGCTGCTTGGCACGTAGTAACATCGGTTTGCGGTAATTTTTTGCCCCGTATATGCCCCCGCTCATTTCAAAACACTAAAGTGTCATCGAACACTTCGTTCTTCGCGTCATAGATGATGAATGTCACCACTCCCTCGATCACAATCTCATCATCAAAGAATTCATCACCGAACGGGATGAACTCACTCTTGTCGATAAGCGACTCAAGTCCGTGCCGAAGAATGGTCACCAGGCGAAAGACTCCGTACTCTCCATTAACCTGAGTAAGAAGCAGATTGCCGTCCACCGGCTTGATAGAACTATCGACCAGTAACTTGGTGCCTGAGTTTATGTGCATGCCATGATAGCGTTCCGCGATGAACATCCTCACTGATGGACTGGTGCATGAGCAAACCTTGTTCAGGTCAATACGCCCCTCTACAAAATCACTTGCTGGACTTGGAAATCCCATACCGCCCTCCTCACATCACATAGCCCATGTTCTTCATGAAATAACACCTCTCATCGCCGTGGTGGTCAGTGTAATCACGGAAGTAGGGCTGATAGTGCTCTATCCACTCATTCGCTTCTTGCAGTGACCAGAAGTGATTGACCTTCACTAGTTCCTGTACGAAGCGAGCGGTAGTCACAATCCTTCCCTTCTTCGGGTCTTGCGTGATGCTGCTGACGAACGCACCTTTGATGTCTGAATACCTAGCCAAAACCACCTCACAAATACTGTTCATGCATACAGTATTATCATGAGGATTTTGGTTTGTGAAGTCAGTGTAGAGAGAAAAATCTTAGGAGGCTGATCTGTAAATCAATAAAAAACCCCGGTGCCGTCGAGGCATTGAATGAAGAATCCCAGAAAAGGCTCGATGATCATTACCCGGGCGCGAAATTTGCAATTCGGCGGGCTCATAGCGATGGGCTTTCTGTGATGGGAGGTACAGCGCGGGATAAAGAAGTAATCGACGTGATGCTGCAGAATACGTGGGAAAGCGCGGATGATTGGTTTCAGCCTGGACCATGAAATCTGAGGCCAATATTGACACCATAAAAAACCAAAATTATATTTTCTCCGTCATGACAGCAACGGGTCAGAGTCCTCGTGGTTGAATGCGCTGGCGGGTTTGCAACTTTCCTGCCTTAATGGAAGTACCCTTCGGTATCCTCACTGCAAAGATTCCGTTATATTATCGTTAAAATTTACTTTATTTACATTTACAGCAATGGATCTGCGATGCGCTATGGGCTGTTCGCCATACTCTTAGTTCTGCTCATACTGATTTTTTTAATGGCTGGTAGTGACGAGATACATCACGCCTTGAAAATGCATGCACATTGGGTCTTGGGGCACTGTGATCGCTAACCTACGACCTGAGTTACGGCTTGGAAAAACCATGGATAGGTGACTGATGGAGGCCAAATGTCTGTTTACGCAATAATTGGCTTGATTCTAATGATTTGGGCATTACCTACACTAGTTTTTGCTATCTACAGAAAAGACCGAGCTCAGATAATCCGTGCCAGTAAAGTTACATGCATAGCAGTTCTCATCGTAGCTATTGGATATGTTGGGCGCTGACTGAAAGCCTGAGATATTTGATTTTACTGCTGTAGATAATGGTGTTGTAAACATTAAGGACTTTCAAACTACCGAGGTGGTAGCTTTCGCAAAAGGATGCCCTTTCTCAATCATACCTACCGGTAGCGTTAGAGTGATGAACAGAAGAGTAAAAGTTAACGCCCCATACAAAAAGTCCTGCCTTGCCGCCATAGACATTATGGTCTCAAAACTTTAATCGTTACCCGGCCACAGAGCCGGTTTTTTGTGCCTGTAATCTGGCAAAATCACCGCCCTGCACTATTCTCATATCAGCTGACGTAGAACAGCAAGCCTGCCAAGGCTATGCATGCCTATCTTCTGATAACCCACCTTATACGTGGGTTCTTTTTTACCCATAGATAGCTTTTTCTTCGCCCTGGACTAAAATTGAAAATGGATGGAGTGACTACCTACCAGTACTAAGTAATGTTGATAACCTTGATATTTGCCCGCCGTTAACGCGGGCTTTTTTTTAACTACAAAACTAATGTTACTTAACCCAAATTTTATTTATCAGCTATTGTTAACAAAGGAGTAACACTCCTGTTCCGAACTAAATTTTTTGTGATGATTCACTGGCCCTCTTCGCGAGGGCTTTTTTACTGTACCTGAGTGAACACCCTTGTAGGTTACCTAAGCCGGAACTCATGAAGGTTGTTATTCAAACTCCAACCACAATAACTATATGGCACAGATAGAAAATAAAGAACGATTGGTTTTTCGATCGGTAATAACGATCAATAGTTGCGTTTCGATCGGTAATTACCATTGGAGTCCTAAGGGTATTCAGCGGAAGATTGCATAAATTTCTGAGGGCTAAGAACATTGTGAAAATCATACTGCTTATAGTCATCGTTCTGGCGATTGTTGCTGGGCTGATTTGGTGGGTTATGAAATCGGGTGCCGATGATACGAATGATGATTATTGAGCGAAAAAAAAGCCCGCCGAAGCGGGTTATTTTAAAGCATACAGTCGACTAAATTTTTGAACCGTCGTTAATCATCAAATATCGAAGCAAACCTTCATCTGATGCCTTTCTAGCCGGGTCATTGCTGGCAATCAGGTAAAACGAAGTCGCCAAATCGTAGGGAGCTTTGTCGGCCGATTGGATGGTAAACGTTAATGCTGAAGGGGTAATGGAAGAGCTGCAGGTCATATCCCAATGAGATGCATCTTTCTCAATGGCTTTACAGTTGGTAGGGCCGTAACTATACGACATTTTGCTACTCACAGCTGTAATAGCTTCTTGAACATAGACCGGGTTATTCCCACCGCTATAGCTAGCGAAGGCAATGCCACCCACTAACAACAGTGGCAATCCATACAAAGCTGCGTTCCTTTTTTTCACTTTCAACAACTCCAAAGCAGTATGTGAATTAAGAGTACTCCTAAATACACTGCAAAGAAATGTCAGAAGATTGTAATTTTTTTTACATTATGTTTCTAAATGCAAATTAAACTCCTAATATTTTGTTTACGATAGAGTTTTTAGATTGTTCCGGACTAAATTTTTATCCAGATCCACTAACCTTCCCCGCTAAGCTTTCTTTAAGATTTACCTATTAGCAGGTCAATAGCTTTCCAAAATCTATCCTTGTGGTGCAGATGAACTACCTTTTGGTGCTTTTGCTCCAACTGAGTAATGATTGTTTCAACGCTTACTATCTTACCTTCCTCAAGTACCGTTATAACTGCCTCACCAATTTCCTGCCGTATTTGTGAATATTCTTCATCTGTAAGCATAAGCACCTCGAAATAGTTTTCGTGAGCCTAGCATAGGATGACTTGAAATAGGGCAAATTGGTGTAACTATTCGGCATAGAGAAAAAGTTATGAGGTGGATTCCTCTTTCGATATCGCCGCAAGTTTGTCAGGATCGATGATGGCTTCCAATTCAGTCACTTTTGCCGACAGTTCTTTTATGGCCTGTACAGCCAGTGCAATTACGCCGTTGTATTCCACAGTGTATGAACGTTTCGATTCATCACGCTTGCGGATCAGTTTGGGCACGCTGACAGTTTCAGTCTCGATGGTAGTTTTGCCATCCTCGCCCACAATTTCCTTTTCTACCTTCTGTTCTTCGGTGACGTACTCATCGTTTTCATCGAAAGTCGAACCAATGGCTTCCGGCAACACTTTCATCAAATCCTGAGCTATCACACCCGCTGATGGTGTGCCGTCGGCTTTCCATACAAAGGTAACTCCGTCGATGGCGTTAATTTTATCCAGCGCATTGGAGATCGGCGTGATGAAGTCTTTCTTGTCACGGTCAGACGTTTGCGTCAGGGACACACATTGAATATTACGGGACACGATTAAGTCACCGCTTGCCGTGTGTTGGAAATATTTAATACCGGATTGAACCCCTGTAGCAATAGTTATATCGCCCGAGTTTTCGCCATAGACTCGTGAATAGGGAAGATTGTTACCCTGCCCCGCCATGAACGTGATGAAGAACGGCCAGCCACCACCAGATACCGATGCCCTGAGATTTAACTGCGTTCCTTCAATGGCAACAGTTCCGCTAAACACTGGCGCTGACGTTGGTGCTGCCCCTAATGCCGTGCATGCTGCTGCGGCCGTTTTTGCACCAGTCCCGCCCTGAGCAATGCTCAATGCAGTAGTCAAACCGGCAAGTGAAGTAATATCAGTGTTCGCGCCTTTTGCTGCCTTACCAGCCAATGAATCGCTGAGACTTCCCCAGCTTGGCCCGGTGAATGTCGAAAGATCAGGTCGTGTCACTGTGACTGATGGGTCGCTACTGAATATCTTCTGCCAATTAGCCTTATCCAGATTTAAACCTCGGATAGCTTTTGCAACATCAGCGGCGACCTGAGAAGTAATGCCAACCAGTGTCGCATTCGGTACCGCAGTCCATGCATTACCCGTTGCGGTCGGTCCACCATAAGCAGTGACCAGAGTTAATGCAGTAGCTGAGGTTATTGCTTTGACACCCAGCGTGTACGTCACGCCGCCGACAATAACGACCACGAAATCACCCGCTTTTAAATCCGTGGTAAAGGCGGTACCGGTACCAGTCACGTTTGCTGAATTATTTGTTAATGCGATTGTGCCTGCTGACATGCTTTTCTCCGGGCATAAAAAAACCCGCCGAAGCGGGTATGTTTGAAGTTATGGGGTTATTTATCGCACGTTGTGCTGATGAAGTTCGTCTTACTTACCCAGCGCCAGCCGAAGGGGTCACCTGCTTTGTACTGGGTTTGGCTGGCGACCTTACGTACGCCATAAATCTGCACATTGGTTTCCTGCCCTGCGACCAGAGCAACGCCAGCACAAACGGGCTCCTGCTTTTCAAGCATTCCTGCACAACCGGAAACCATCAAAGCAATGGCAAGAACCATTAAAATATTCTTCATGTTTATGTCCCTATCAACGTAGATGAAAAGACATTAACAATGAAAATTGAGCGGGGATAATTGGTTATATAGATCAATATATTGATATTGATCGTTTATAACGATCGTTCTCGTTATTTATTGATTAATAACGTGAAACATCAATCGCGAATATCTGATCGCGTGAGTTTGAATAGCCGACATTGTGTAGTTCTTCACCAGGCGCATCGCGCTGACCGGCCCTGATGCGAGTAGAAGAACCGTCGTAGTATGCTGAAGTATCAATGGGAGAAGACCACGGGCGTGGCTGAGTGGTGCCCATAACACCCACCACAACACCCACCACTCTGGGCAACACTGCCCATTTTCCACCGACTGTTTTATCAACCAAATAACCGATATCGGTTGTGGATCCTATCGTCCCGTACCCAACCGGTGGATTCATCACCTTAGTTTCATTAGTCAAAATGCACTGCCCCGCAGCATTCCAGATGGCAACTCCCCATTTAGGCAGCGGTTGCGGTATGACGTATCCAAAAATGTAAATGGTGACAGTTCCCGGACTGCCGCCCGTCCCCACCACCTTATAATTTAGGGTATAAGTGGAATCGACCTTTCTAATATAGAACAGCACATTACCCACTGTTGCATGGCAGCCGATTATGAAAGGCGACGAAGAATTTACCGGAAGAGTGTATGAACCGGCTGCAGAAGGGTTCAAAACTATTTTCTGTACCAGAGACATTGGCGTCGTATCAGGTGTTACCCACGGATTACCATACTGATCTGAAATTAACGCTCCCCAATTTGCCATTATGCTTTTACCAAATAAATGATTAACCAACATTCATCAGCGGTATATGTCCCGGCTGAGTAGTCGCCATTCGCATCACTGATCGATATCGTTCCGCCTGACCCCGTAATTTTCCGGCGTGACCCGGAATAAGCATCCCCTGTTATTGGGGACTGGATTGCTTCAACACGAAACCCTGACGGGACGGTATAGGAGTACGTGCCGGAAACCTGCCCGGCACTTAAATACACGGTTGCCACAACCAACACCGGCACGATACCGGTGTTATTAGGGTTGCCGCTTGCATCCCACGTTTGGATCCCCCAGTTAGCCATTACCAGACCCCCGTAATTAGACCGACTTGCACGCGAAGCACTCCGTTATCATCCTTGGTGCTGATCGTGGTATTCGTCTGTTTCATTGCACCAGCCCCGCCAGCATTCCCAAGGTTGATAAACGTACCGGATTTACTTAATTGCCAGCCCTGCGTTGAACCGTCAAAGTTATTCGACTGTATGAAGTTACCGATCTTCGCATTGGTAATCGTCCCGTCCTGGATAAAGGCATCGCTGATAAACACCTGCCCGTTAATCACGGCGAAGGGTGAATACTGCGTATCCCCAGAACCTGACATCAGCACAAACTGATTCGCATTAAAGCCAACACGCGTCACCACCGGCTGACCAGCCTGCGCCAGCACGGCAATCGACATACCGGCGTTGTACATGACGCCACCGATCCGCACGCCTGTTTTCAGGGTGTAAATAGCTGAAGCACCACTGGCATCAACCACGGCCGTTAGTTTGTCCTCGAGCGCCGCAGTCACGTCACCAATCTGCGCCTGCACCTGAGTCGTCAGATCCGCCATCGCCTGATCGACATCAGCGATAGTCGTTTTCACCGTTAAAATATCAGCGCGCACCTCACCGTTCTGGGCGAACTGGTGATCAACGGTTGAGTTGAGGTTCAGAGCATTTTGCAGAATGGCATCTATGTTGGTTTCAATGTCACTCGTCAGTCGGTCACCGTCGGCTGAGTTCAGGAAGTCATCAGCGATATCGCCCAGATAATCATCGGCATTATCGTTTGCCATGCCCCTTAGCCAGTCGGTATAACCCGATTCATTGCCGATTCTGTCTACAAGCTGCGCACGATACCAAAACACCTGGCCAGCCTTAAGACCTAGCTGCGTGTAGGTAGACTGTGGATAGGGAACATCGGTAAGGAGCAAAGGGTTTGATTGGTCTGAATTTGCCGTGTATTGAATTTCCGTTTTCATAGTATCTGCAGAGTTTTCTGGAAATCCCCATTTAAGCTCAATTCCCCAATTTATACCTATGGCCGAAAAGCCAACTGGTTTGCCTGGCATTCCCACCTTTCCAGTCAACGTTGTAAGTACTGAGTAGCCCCATGCAGATGAGATTTCGGCTGCGTTTATGGCACGAACTCGAACGAGATAGTTACCGGCATAAATCCCAGATACGTCGAATGAGTTAGTAGAAGAACGGGCAACAGATATCCAGTTACCGTCGTCTTTACGCCACTGAGCCTCATAGGCGATGGCACCAGTAGCATTGTCCCATGTGGCGTGCAACGTGGCCACGGAAAGGCCTTGTATTACAGTCGAAGTATTTCTGACAATGATATTTGCTGGCACGGCCTGCGTTCCGGCAGGGACAACACTGATCGGGCGGTCGTCAATCACAGCACCTGTATCGATACGATCGTATTTATCAGGGTCGTGATACATGGCGGTGATGGTGAAAGTGTTGTCGTTATTGTCTTTACGCCCTACAACGCGATATTGCTGCACGTAAAGCGTATCGGACTCAACAACCCAGACTGATTCTGCCTGCGGCGTTTCCCCGAATGCCGTTGTTACCGTGACGATTTTTCCACTGACTGACTGGATTGTCCGGCTCTGCGAGGCACCAGATGGCAGATTTACCATGAGGCGATCACCGGCAACAGCATCCGCCACACGATCAAGGGTTATTGCCCTGCCGTTTACCGAACTGATACGTCCGCCAGTCACTTTTCCGGAAAGAAGCTCGTCGGCCACACCTATGATGTAGCCGGGCAGCGGGATCATGCCATCAAGCCCAACACTGAAAGACACCATTCTGTCTTTGTTATTGGTCAGTATTCCCCAGCGGCCTTTCCTATTTGCCTCCGACTGGCGCGTGCAGCCAATCGCTGTCAGCTCGAGCTGATTGAAGCCGTAACGCGTTACCAAATCCTGCTCGAACACAGGCTCCATTGCGTCGCTGTAAGCGTTGTCTGGATCGGACCATGAAACCAGTGCTGTCGTATAACGCGCTTTGGTCGTGCTGCTTGAGTACGTAAAACGCCCGTCAATTACATTCGCGCGCGTGTAGTTATAATCGATATCCCGAGGCATATCCGCCAGAGCGATCAGCTGATTATTACCCCAGTAAGTCATTCCACGGAAAATGGCGGCAAAATCGCGGATAACGTTGAACGCGCTGTTCCGGTCCTGCACGTACACATTGCAGATATAACGCGGTTCAGTTCCACTTCCCCCGCGGCCGTCCGGCACCATCTGATCGCAGTATTGCGAGACGCGGTAAAGTTCCCACTTATCGATATTGTCAGCAGTGAGCCGCTGGCCGAGACCAAAGCGGTTATTCACGACGATATCGTAGAAAATCCACGTCGGGTTATCGGTCCACGCCCATTTAAACGTTCCATCCCAGGTGCCTGAATAAGACCGGGTGACAGGGTCGTAAGTTGTCGGAACGCGAACCACGCGCCCTTTTGGCTCGCATGAAATCTGAGGGATAGAGCCGTTGAACTGGCTGGAGTCGAATTCGATGTAGAGCAGTGCGGTATTTGGGTACCGGAGTTTTGCGTCGATGACTTCGGTATAGCTCTCGATGGTCATCTTATCGCCGATCAGTGAGCTGGTGGAATCCGCGGTCAGGCGTCGTACGCGCAACGTCCACGTTGATGCTGACTGTGGCAGATCAATGCGGCGGCTGCGCTCGTAGCCGGTAGTGGTTTTACCACTGACGGATTCGGTCAAAATATTCTGCCAGGTGCCACCATCCACCTGCAGGTCGATCGCGTACTGAACCGTAAAGCCGTTAATGTCCCCTGAACTCGATTGCTGGTACAAAGCTGGCCATTTCAAACGCACGCGCGCGGCAGAGAGCTGCGAGTTACTGAAGGTGTGAGTCCAAGGCTTAACCGTCGTTATTTCGGTACTGACGCTGATCTCGTTTTCGGTGCCGGGAACGCCCTGAATGTAGGTCTGATCCTGAGTACCTGAACGAAACTCCCACGCAACGCCGCTGAAGTTGCTGCTGCCGTCGGCGTTGGTGATGGCCGTACCGTCGAGAAAGATGCTGGTACCATCCAGTTCTCCACCGAGTTCTCCCTCGGCCAGTGCCAGCAGAACCTTTGCTTTAGCAACTGACTGCAGATCATCTGGCGCTTCAGTGGGTGTTCTAGGGGAAGAACTGCCGCCTTTGCGGCCTTTGATTGCGGTAGCTGTTGTCATGTTGCGCCCATAAAAAAAGGCACCTTGACGGGTGCCTGATTGAGAGAGAAAGCTTACTGCTGATCTTCAGCGTAGATGCCAGCTGAGATAATCGCCCCGCCGATGCGCCGCTTGCCGTAAAGAAGCGGTACCGGATTACCTTGAGCGGTGGTATTAGTCACGCCGCCGAACGCGTAGGAGGCTTTGTTATCGGCGTCCTGTTTACTCGCTAGGCCGCCAGCCTGCGGGGAAAGCATTTGGATGACGCCGCCCAGTGTCATTGAAATGCCAACAGCACCAACCACTCCCCAGGCACCGCCGGCTGCGATTCCTGCGATCCCACCAGTGAAAAATGTTGCTGCCGCTATGAGCGCGACACCCAAGATTGTTTGAAATAAACCCGCCTGCTTACTGCCAATAACAACGGGCATGATGTAAATGTCTTCAGTCCCTTTATCCATTTCCAGTTCATCAAGCTGTAAGTTTCTTTTTCCACTAAAAACAGCGTACGTTATGCCTCGGCGGTTACTGCTGTTCATGTATTTCTCAAAGCCATTATAATTCGCTTTTAAAGCCTTAATCGCTTCAACTGGATGCTGTATTGCAAAGCGGTGCTTCTTTCCATAAAGCTTTCCTAAAACCCCGCCGAGTCGAACATTGCGGAGTGGTGTTGTATTTAGAGAGTTAGACATTTATTTCTCCATAAATGAAAAAAGCCGCAATTAAGCGGCTTCATAATTTTACCTTGAGGTTAGATACAGTGTTTTATGACATCAACTCTTGCATCCGTTCGGTACGAAAAAACCCCTGACTTATGGTAGAACTTGATATCCGTTCCCGAAGAAATGGGGTTTATATCAGCAACTTCAACGTTACCAGCAGACAACACAGAGAAACCTTCGCCAAGAGGCTGCAAATATACATCACCGTATCTTGCGCTTTTCTCTTGCCAACCAGAAAGAATACACTGTGAAACTTGTTGCGTTGATTTACTGGTAGTTGTCGAAAATGCAGGCTCACCTTGCCGCATCTCACTTACTGAAGCACACCCCGCCAGCCCGAGCGCCAGTAAAAGCGTAGCAACCCTTTCGCATGTCACCATGTATGATTTTCTCAATGTATTAATGCCGTTACTTTGATTTTAGTAGGAAATTATCAACAAGACCCTTTAGTTGCTCATCAGAGTACTCATGGCAATGCAATAAAGCATCTTTGCTAAGTCCCTGATAGGTGAGCTCTGCGATTTTGTAATTTTCTGGAGCAGAATTACCAGGTCTTACTGGCTTAGAAATTCGTGCGGATTGTTCGATAACCTCAGTAGAATTATCACCTAATCCCTTGCCGAGATGACCATTTCCGCGGCACAACCCTTGTAAATAAAACTCCGAGGATTGAGCGTTTTGAGTGCTATCTTGTGCGAATGCAGCTCCTTGAGTAAGGCTTGTAGCGAGCACTAATCCGAGAAATAAACAAACTTTCATTTCTGTTTCTCCATGACTTTCAAGAAAGAGTAAAAGATTTCGTTCGTGCAATCATCACAGACAACTTTAGCTTTTTCCACACTTCGACATGTACGTTTGCAGCGCTAGTTGCTGTTCCTCTGATGAGTCAGAACTGATTAATACCCAAGGGTCTGATGATCCCCGTAAGACTCCAAATGCAGGCAGTAACCATCTTGTTTTAATCGTGACGTGTATATAGAAAGGGTTGTAACCATTATATGCACCGAAGGAGTTTTTGGCATTAAGCTGTCCACAGACATAGCCGCTCACCCCGTCGCCTGGCATTTTTTTCATCCTTGTGAAAAAAAACATCCCTGAATAACGGACTTGTTGGATCTTTAAGGTTTTGCGAAATTTCATTTTGTCCGTAAGCAATAACCTTTTCGTCACTTTCATTGCAACCGGCAAGCCCGAGCGCCAGCACTGCTATGAGTAGTTTTCTCATTACTTTCTCGTCATTTGAAAATTAGATAAATTACGCTTATAACTATCATCGCTCGACCAAGACAATCAATTTTATCTAATCTCACAGAAGCCGTATCTATTTTAGTCGAAAGGGATTTCAACGTATTCTTCGCAGCTTTACGAACTTCTGTTCCTTCATCAAATTGATTATATCTATCAAATGCATTGCTCAGCGTGTCTATTAGGTTTTTATAAGACTCTCTTTGGACGTCATTTGATGATTTTGTTATGTAATGAACCATCCAAAGACCAATAACAACAAGAACCCCCTCCCAAAAGCCACTGGTTTTCGCTAAAGCACCTACAGCAATTAGTGAGCCAGGGATGGTAAACGCCTTGCTTTGACTCGATGAAATAAAATCATTGATTTTAGTAGTATACTCAAGGTTTTTGGATTCTATTTCAGAAAGAATTTTGTTAACTGAGAATCTTTTAGTGTACAGATCTAGCAAGTCGTTATAACGATTGTAAACTCTTTCACCATACTTAACGATCGAATCAATGCTGCTATCATCATTAACGAAATCACTTACTGCCTTTCGCAAAATAGCCTTTCTCTCGCTTGATTGAGCATCATCAAGATTGATGACACTTACCAACTTATTTGCACTATCTAAAGAAATCGCGCTATAAGGGATTTTTTTAACCCGAACTAAATTATCATGGAGCTCTACAACGACTTCTTTACCTCCATCATCATCCGGCAAATACCAAATACTTTTATTATCAAGAGGATGATTTGAAATATTTGATAAAACCTTTCTCCAACAGATAAATTGCCTCATGCAATCCACTTCAGGAAAAACATCAAAAGAACTAATTTTTTCACGTATTAAGAAAAAATCATCTGGAACTCTGGCAAGGCTACAACTTTTTCGCCATAGAGATTCTATCGAAACAAAAAGAAGTGAGTCTTCGTTAAAACTCCCATTCCCTATTTTAAATACTATATTATTATCAGATGTATTTACCTCTGATATTATTCCAAATTTTTTCAATTGTGAAACGAAAGAACTCACATCGCCATCAACTACTTCTATAGATGCATATCCCTCGGCGACTTCAATTGAGGACTGTTGAAGTTTTTGTGTAAAATCTTTAAATTCTACGCTCGTATTCATATGCCCTCCTTAACGTGAGTCACTCGCTAAAAATATCATTCATTTTTTCAACATCAATATCGGAAAGCTTTATTATGAGAACCCCCTGTTCTTTTTTATAAATAGCTTTAGCTTCAGAGTCATTATCGGTGCCAATAGCTTTAACAGATATACTGCAAGCGTAATCTTTATCCACATCAGACAAAATCACCTTGCCAAATTTCTTTTCTGAATTTATGCTTGGTTCGAAAAACTCATCTATTTTATACTCACCCAACAATGCAAATTGAGTGAATTTATTTTGAGCAGGAGAATCCTCTACAAGAACCTTGTCTATCGTTTTACTGATATCAGCTAAGGAAATTTTATTATTAGTCTTACTCTTTGCCTTTTCATGCATTAATTGCTTAACAGCATCAAGAATTTTTACCTTCTCAATCGGAGTTAACTTCATATGAACAGAAAATTCCTTAACTGCCTTTTCTGCTTCTTCAACACTACGGTTGTTATCAAGGTCTTCTTCACAACCAATAGCTTTCTTAAAGAAATTACTATTAGACTTCCCTGTTATAAACTGCAGGTATGTTTCATTCATATTGTTAGGATATGAAACATCGAAAAGAGTCAAATCAACTAAAACCGCTTGCCTGAGTGCGTCCATATCAATAGAGGGTAGTTTTTTAGGTACTAGATTTTCATCAAAGTTGAAAACACTATTATTGTCTACCATGATCACAAAGAGCCTACCCATGCTCTCTGTTTCATCTTCTGTATGATAATGTATAAAAACGATAGAACCGCCAGCTGGTTTTTTCCCGTTAAGCGCCGCCTGATTCTTGATATTTTGCATAAAGTATTCAACAAAAACCTTAAAATCAATTCCTGCATTAATATAATTTTTCAATGCAGTAGCGGTACTGTTTGCTAGATTATTTTTAGTAATAAAACCATGACTTTTACGTTTTAATTTAAACTTTCTTTCAGCCTGTAAAATGAAAGAACGAACATCCTCTACATCTAACCCCCACACTTCACCGGTGGTAGCTTTAAACGTAGTACCATGCTCGCCGGATACTACATCTAACCTTGCAGTAATTGCATTATGTGGGCTGTAAACGATAGATTCTTGCTCTAAAGAAACATCATAGCCGCATACACAAGAAGCAAGTGCCGGGTCAAAATCAATATCGCGACCACATGACTTACAAACGTCAGGGGTAGTACTGTCCATGTAAAATCCTTCATACGGTTAAACAAAATGTAAAGATTGCTTATTATTACCTTATGATAGACAGTTTTAAATGAAACGTATTCATGTAATTAAATACAGCACCACATAAACACTGTATATAAAAACAGTATCACCAATAATAGTTTCCAACAAATAGCTTTAACCTATCAATCATGAAAGGTTGCCGAGTCTTTAAGAACGTGTCTGAGGATTTTTACCGTACGTTCTCGCCAATACCCCCCATACGGCACTCTCTGACTCAACCGGCCGTACATGTGATGCAAGAGCATGTTGCCTTTGAGCAAGACCCCAGCGTGATTCCACTTCTCCGACTGAACCTGCATGATCACCAAATCCCCTGCAGCTGGCGCGCCGGAGAACTCCCGGAAACCGCATTCGTACCAGCAATCCTGATAGAAATTATCCTGATACTGTTTTTCCCACCACGGATAATCGACACGGTAATCGTTCAACTCAATGCCGTGCGTCTGCAGGAAATAGCTCATCACCAAACCCCAGCAGTCTGTATGTCCAAGCACGAACGGGCGTTCGAGTAACGGCAGTTCGCCACGTGGATGAATGGTGCGCAAATCCCCCTCCGGCCAGCTGACGATGTGCCAGGGCAATTCAGTGGCGTCACATTGGGCCTTGTCCAGCTCGCTCGGCTGCGTCGTTGCGTCTGGGTGGCTGTGGACTACTGCTATCACCGTTCCCCAGTCCTCCGCGCCAGCATAGCCCTGCGGATCGAGATGGAAATGCTCGGTCGGCTCAGCAGCCAGATTTCGGCATGGGAAGTATTTAATGACTCGCGATTTCTGCGCCAATACGCCGCAGCACTCCCTCGGATACTCTGCCTCAGCATGTGCCATGATGGCCTGAATCTGTTTATCGTCCATCGCGTTAACTCTTCAGTAAGCTGGTGCCGGGGAAACCGCCGAAGTCGAGTTCATTGTCTGCACCAAACCGGCATTTACAGCCGGACAGTGAGCCGGGGCAAACATCCTTTGATGGGTCATCAACCGGGTTGTTGAATTTGTCGAAATAGGCGGTACCAGAATATGAACAGCCGTTACCCGTCCGGTACCAGCCATTTATCGCCCACGTACAGATGGCGTGGATCTGGCGCTTGGGCAGCATTACCCCCTGCAGGTCCATCGGACTACTGAGGGTGAATTCGACAAGCTGATTGTTTTCCTGGCTCTTACTGTCGATATAGAAAACGCTGAGTTTTTCCTGTGTCGGGTCTGCAGTCGAATTCCCATCAGTAAAATTTCTCGCGTCCAGATAATGCTTCAGCGTGTCATGGATGATGACCTTTGCCTGCAGCATGTCGTCATAGGCCAGACACAGTGCTGTAATGCTGCTATTCAGGTTAGCGACCGTGAGCTTGGGCTGCGCTGATGAACCATCCGTTGAATCTTCAAGCCCTTCAATCTGTGTCGGCCACGCAGAATACTCCAGCCCTTGCCACCAGACAGATTTCGGCGGCAACTTCGATTCATCACCACCTGCAGCGGCAATTTCTTCCGGCGTGTGTGGCAGCGTTTCATTGTGAAAGCGCAGAATATCTGCGCCAAATGCAGATCCATCAACTTCGAAAAGGCGTAGCTTGTCGCCCGGCTCCAGCTTCTGGACGTCAGAATTCATGACCATGTGATTGCCTGCTATCAGACCGAATAAGCCTGCTCAAAAGTGAAAGAAACGCTCATTGTCGCGCCGCCTATTGGCATCGCTTTGATGGAGTCAGCCGTAACGCGGTAAAGCCCGGCTACACCATAGGGGGGCGTCCAGACACATGACTTAATGACGTGCGCACGAACGAAGGCGAGGATAGGTTTCATATCCTTTTCTCTCCCCTGAAAAGTGAGCGGCCACGTCTGGGTTTCGGGGTTGATGCCATCTCCGGCAACCTGTTTATACCCGTCGCCAAACTGAGTGCTACACACGCGCCAGTCATAAGCCCCCTCAGGTGTTCCCTGCACGCGCCAGCTGAACGTTTCGAGTTCCATAATTTCCTCAATAAAAAACCGCCCGTAGGCGGTTAACGTGAGTTGTTTGCGTTGTAGATGAGACCACCGGGACGCAAAGCTTTCGCAATCCCATCGCGAACAGACTGGTCGATCACCTGCTGGTAAGCTTTACCAATGGCGTCACTGTTGCCCGACGTCTGCTGCTGATTGTTGCCGGTCTGAACCACAACGGACGTCTGCACAACCGTAGAGTTGGATTGACCACCGGACAGGCCAAACATACCGGCATTTCCGCCAACCAGACCGCCGTCTGCATACCCCCTCATCATGGAATACAGGTTATCGACGCCTATCCTGCTGGTAGCCTCCTTGGTCATGACGAATTCGCCGCGATGAACGATACCGGCTGGCGCGAACTTATCGCCTTCGCCGGTATAGCCACCGGAATCAAAAGATAGCCCGTTGTAGGCACCCGATGAAAACGAACTGTTAGAGGCTGCCGTAGCGGTACCTGAACCGGCCGAGAACGAACTGCTGATCCAGCCCATGGCCGCCTGTACAGCTTGAGCAATGAGCAGTTTATTGATGATCTCAACAATGCTGGTCAGGAATGACTTCGCAAAATCCTTCACATTAGCTTTGCCGGTTGTTGCCAGCGTACTCATCATTGAGGACATATCACTGAGCGTGGTTTGCGCCAGCTGTCCGGTCGCAGTGAACACGTCACTGGCGTTTTCACCAAACTGGGCAATTCCCTGATTCATGCCTGCCAGCCAGTCCCCCTGATTGGCATCTTCCTGATCCCATCCTGAACGCAAAGCCTCTTTAGCCCGGTTGTATTCTTCCGTAACTTTTGAAAGTGCCGCCGGATCAGTGATGCCGTCAGTCTGCTTACGGAACGTGTTGTTGAGCTGCGTTTCCTGATCGACTCGCCCGGTCTGCTTCGTGGTGAGTCCAAATTTTTCCTGAGTCTGAGCGTTCTTGCTGACAATAGACGTGGTGTAGTCCTGCATCTGCTTGAGCGCCTTCACCGCCTTCTCGCGCTGTACGTTCTCGCGAGACAGCTGCGCCTCAAGCTGCAGGCTGGCCGTTATTTCCCCTGCGCGCGCCAGCAGAGACTTCTGATCGGCGGTCAGGATGGTTTTTCTTTTCAGGTCAGCGATTTGCTGAGTGAACTTCGAGAGTTGTTGCTCCTGACTGGTCAGCGTGGTGCTGGCCGACACTTGGTCTTTCAATGCTGCCAGTCGCTGCTGGCTCGCCAGCAGTTCCCGGGTACCTGCATCATCCTGATAGGCTTTGGTGACGCCTTTAGGTATTTTTGGATCTTTGTACTGGTTTTCAATACCCGCTCTTGCCTTTGCGATTTGCGCATCGGTGAATAACTGAACCTTGGCATCCTCTGCGTGGGCTTTTTTGTTGGACTCTATCCACTTGGATAAATCTTTTTCTACAGCAAGCCGCTTTTCTGCTGGCGTTAATCCCTCCTTGATTAACTTGTTTAGCCCTTGCTGAGCATCAATTGCATCTTGGTCAACTTTGGCAGTATTCGTTTTCTTTTGCTGCACGGCATCCAGCGCTGCTAACTCTTTTTTAGCGGCATCCAGATCAGCATCTGAAAGGCTTGGTGTTCCTCCTTTATATCTTCGCGGGTCGTTCTCTGCTGATTTAATTTTCAGCGTAAGCTTAGCCCTGCGTTCAGCATCTGATGGCTCACGCCCCAGCCCCATGATGCCATCCCACATTTTCGAAGCACTTTTACCCACCTCATCAAAGAAGGATGGCAGAGTTCCCATGGACTCTTTGATCTCTTTAGCGCGACGCTCCATTGCTCCGCTCAAAGCATCTGTGGCGGCAGTAACGGCACCAGCTTTATCACCTTCTTCCTGCAATGCGGAAATGTGCTGGTATTGTGCGGCAGTGAGATAGTGGAGGTTTTTAGTTAGAGCAAGTGAACCGCCAGAAGGGTCATCCGAAAGTTGAGCAAACTGCTTGACCAGGTCATCAATAGACTGCCCCGAGTAATGGCTAAACTCGACAATTGCAGCCGTAGCTTCCTTGAAGTTAACGGCAGAGCTTACTCCAGCCCCTGCCAGCTTACTAAGCACTTCAGAGGCTTCACCTACCGTGCCGACACTCTTACCCACAGAGTCGGCCATATTGGCAAGTTGTTTTGCAGTAAAGCCAGAATACTCGCCAGTTAAAATAACTGACTTGTTAAAAGCGCTGCTCTCTTTCTCGGCGGTTTCATAGACCTTATAGAGACCAATCAGAGCAGCGGTAGCCGCGCCAATTGTTCCGCCAATCGCTAACCCTTTTAGGCTGAATAACTGATCAATCAATCCTGACCGATTAGCCAGCGTGATTGATGAGCCTCGCAATGCCCCGAGGTTGCCGCGGGCCAGCTCGCCCAGCATGACACCCAGCTCACGACGGGCAGCAGAACTTTGCAAGCTGAAAGAATGGACCGCCTCTTCTGCAGAATTAATTTTCTTGATGTAAACATCAGCTGCAGAGCCAACACCAAGCTGAGCTGCTTTGTATTGCAGTAATTCCTGCTTAGAAAGGTTTTGGATGGCGACTTGCTCTTTCAACTTCCGAAGGAAGCCCTCCCTCGCAGCAGTTGCAGCCTTGTCTTGTTGCGCTGCCGCTGCAGCCGCACGCCCCTCAGTAGTTCTAGCATCAGCCGTGCGGCCCAGCTCCTCGCGCGTCTGCTGGATAGTGCGTGTCGCGTCGCGAAACGTATCAGTGTCTACCAATCCTTTGGCATTGAAACGCGACAGTTGCTGCTCCATGTTGTCGAGCTTTTCGAATGCTGCCGTTACCGGGTTGATCTGGGTCAGCAGCGTGCGCAACTCCTGCTGCTGCTGAGCGGTCGCCTGTGCCGCCCCCTTAATACTGGTTTCGTTTTGCTTCAGCGCTTCGCTAAATCGCCGCACACGCTGGTGCGTGTCCTCCACTTCGCGTGCAACTTCAGCAGAAACTTTTGCGGCTCCTTTACCGCTGGTGCCGAAATTATCGGCGCCCTTTGCTGCGACGGCCGCCGCCTCAGCAAATTTATCCAGCTCGTTACTGCCACGCTCAACGTCGGACGTATTGACCCGGAGCGAAATCGTTGCAATGTCACCGGACATTACGCCCCCTTATGCATGAGTGTCAGCGCCGTTCTTTCCATTATGCGGATGTCATGCAGCGCGGTTGCTTCGTCGTCTATTCCGTGAGTACGCATCAGCCAGGGCAGACAGTTGTAATCCAAACCTGTCGCCCCACTCATACCCACTCGCCACTGTGTGCTGGCCGCCTGAAAGACGTCGAAGGCAGGCCAAACGTCAGGCCAGACATCGATAATGACCTGTTCGAAGTCATCGGCTGTCAGCCCCATACCGGCCAGGTCTTCAGCAGTGGGATCAGGCGTATAGAACGCCGAGGCAACCGCTATTAGTTTTTTTCGCGATTACCCAGCAGTTCGGCGTAATACGCTTTCATGATCGCCTCACCGGCGCGCGGATAGTTATCCAGCAGGATTTCAACGTTTTCCTGATTGAACTCGTCAGGGAGCGCCCAGCCTTCAGTGATATCAAGCAGGAACTGAGAGATGTGCTTACCCTCGACCTTTTCCAGAACCGCCAGCTCTTTGATCGGACGATGCTTAAACGTAAAGGTCACAATCCCTGGCTCGTCGCCTGGCACGGGAATAGTTACATCGGCTTTAAACGTTGGGTTTGGTTTTAATTTGAATTTAGCTGCCATGGTGGCCTCGGTAAATGAGTGAAGAAAAAGCCCGTTGCCGGGCTCAAATTAGAAGGTCTATCAGCTGGAAGGCTCCGACGCGGTGTCTTTGTAGAACGTCATGTCGCGAGACTGCACTGCAAAGGCTGCCTGAACGGTTTCGACGGCGTTCACAGCTGTAGTTGGCTGCGGGTCGAAGGATGGGATGCCTGACCAGTAGCGCATTTCTTTGGCCTTCGGCACGTACATGCGCAGTGGCAGCGTGTCCCCACTGCGGTCACCCGCCGTAAGCACGCCGTAGATTGGAAGGGTTGAATCATGCGCCAGCGTGAAGGTCTGCGTTTTCGCCGCTTTGTAGGTTGCCAGGTTGCGCTGGCGGTCATCGGACAGGAACTGAATCTGCACATACTGCTGATCACCGCCGCTGGATGCGACTTCAGTAATCTGTGGGATCTCAGTCCACTCGATTACTTTGCGAAGTGAGCCAATGCCAGCGCCAGCTGCAAAGAAATTGGTGTCTGAGGTATTCAGCACATCAATGGTGATCGATGTAGCTGTCTGGCTTGAAACACGGGCAACCAGGTTATCAATAAGACCCCAGCCGGATGAAATCAAAACAACATCATCAACAGCCAGTCCGTGACCAGTGGCAACGGTGAATACCGCTCCGTCTGCGTTTGTTACTGCAGTTGCTGACACTGCGGCAGCGAGTTTTGACCCGACGAATACAGTCGCGCCGTTAGGCAATGCAAAGCCCATGGGAATTCTCCATTAAGAGGGATTTTAAACCGCCAGCAGGCGGCGCTTATGATATGTCAGCGCGATAAGACATGCTGACGGGGATGGTGTAAGAGGTGTCGGAAGAAATGCCTGCAAAAGCGCTGGGGACGCTGTTGATGAAACAAGTCAAAACGCCGTCACTCATCTCCTGATTCTCAGGGAATAGCTGGATCAGTTGTTCGGCGATGAGACCACCTGCCGATTTTCCGGTACCGGCGGGCGCGATAACGTTAATCTGGTAGACGCCGCGAATCACTTTGGCTTGTCGGCTGAGGTCGATCGCAGTCGTCGTCGCAGGCATGACGTGGGATTGAAGATAGATACCATCGGGAGGACTGAACCCGATATTGTCAAAAGCGACCTGCAGCCCCTGCGCTTCAGCCCACTCGCTCAGTCGCGTCTCAAGAAGCTGCGTTATGGCCTGTTGGCTCATGGCCCCACCTCCTGCACTGATTCAGTAAAGAAACGCTGAAACTCTTCAGCAGTGATCCGCACCATGCCACCGGGTGCCTGTCTCGAATGGCCGAACTCCAGTGGATACGCATAAGGCACGTTGTTGCAGAAGTAGATGGATTTGGTGCCGACCTTAAACGATGCCATGACCAGGCCACCGGCCGCTTTTGTCGCCCCACCACTTTTATCGATGACACCCGTTTCTCCGGTTGCTGGCGCATCCAGTGATACCTGCCAGTTCCCGCGAAAACGGCCGCCGGTATAACCGGGCGGGGCTTTCACATCCATGCCGTCACTGATTCGCGCCTTGCGCTTCAGGCGTCCGGTTTTAGTCACGTTAGCAGAGTCGTACTTTAGGGCTTCGTTATAGTCGAACACCTCTTTGTTGTAGGCCACCGCAGTCTGGTTCACTGCCCACACTTCGGGATTTCCCACCGGAGACATGTCGACGAGACGGGCGAGGATTTTTATACCGGTCGCGCGGATCACTTCTTCCTGGTTGGATTTGGCCGTCGCGACGAAGGCGTTGATCGAGGTCATGAACGAATCGTTATCAGCCATGGTTACGCCCTCAGCTGGGCTTTATAACAAATCAGCGTCGCCGCAGGTTTTACAGGCCCCGGCAAAACTACGCGGAACTTTTTGCCGTCCACCTCGATCCGGTCATCAGTCCTGATTTCGACGTCATACGTCGCTGTCAGTTTGACGTCACCATTCTGGATCCGCGACCCGTCGATTTCTCCCGGCGCATAAGCAGTAATGACCCCGACCGGCTTCGCCGTTTCAACAGGCGTGGTGACTTCTTTGCCTGCCACCATTTTCACGGAGCCGCCACGCGTAAGCAGATACTCCTGGCCGTTCTCAGTCAGCAAACGTGTTGCTGTCGCACGCATACGCAGATAGTTGATTGCCATGTCATCCCCGCATTACGTCAAAGTTGACGGATGATGACGCGCCAGTCAGCCCGCGCAATAATCCTGAAAGCCAGCTGAAATAAGGCGTTGAAGTGCTGCTGCCTTCTGCATATGACACGCTGACCGCCCCGACGACTGTTTCCTGAGTCACCTCGCCGCCGCCGGAGAACGTGGGGGAAAGGTCAACAGTCTGCGCCTCGACTGCCAGCCGACATTGAGCCTGATTAAGCTTTCCCGGAATACCTGTAATTGGTTCACCGTTCAGGTTTATGCCGGTGCGCGGCCATGCCAATGGCTGATTTGGTTCAGCAGGCTTTCCACGCCAGACAAGCCCCTCGAGGTAATCCATCGCGTGAATAAGCAACGTCTCGATTTCTTCGTCGGTTTCCGGCAATGAATAACCGCGAGATGAGGCAAAGCTCTTTAACTCTATGACGCTCGCATAGCTATTAAAATCCGGTGACCTCGGGTCGTTGATAATCATTGATGAAGCCTCCACGCTTTTCTGCGTTCAGTGCGAGGTTTGTTGTCAGGGTGCTTTTCCACGCTGGCTTCATCAAGATGATCAACCAGCGAGTAGCATGGATAAATGACTGCACCTCCGTAAGCGTCACCGACCGCGTAATCTGCTGCCTTAGCGAAGTCCCAGCGGCTCAGGATTTTATCAATAGCCTGTTTAGGTGGGCTGTAACAGACCCCGTGAAGCAGTCGAGGTAACGTGACAAAGTCTGAGCGTTCTTTATCAGCGTTAATCAGTTTTCCTGCGATTGCCATTTGATATTGTGGAGGTCGCCCGGTACCCAGATAGAAGCTAATGAGGTCATCAGGAAAGCGTTCAAGCCAGCCACAAACAGATTCAGTGAAGCCAGAAACAGGGATCGCATCATCCTCAATGACAACAACGCGCTGATCCTGGTCAGCTGCCCACTCCATGGCGCGCCGGTGATTCCAGTTAGCGCCGCGGTCTTGGTCATCAATCAGCAGGTGAGCATCGAGCAGGTGCGCAAGATGGCATGCCTGTTGACGCCGGGAATGATGGCCGACCACCACAACCTTTATTTGTGCTTCCACCAGGCGAACTCCTTACCCATACCATCATCAGATTTGAAGACTGTGTGAACCTTTGGCCCCGTAACAACGCGGTCACCGAATGACTTTGCAGCCATGCCAAACGCGCCCATATCAACCGCGGTCGCTGGCGCTGTTTCCATCTTCCAGAACCGCTGGCTCTCAATGCGGTAATGCAGCCTTACGATCCGGTGAGCAAACTCCATCACGTCATCACGCGAGCCGCCGAGGAGACCGGCGTTAAGCAGTGGCTCATCGCGATACTGATCAATGAACTCGCCATATGCTCGACCGTGGTGATTGGCCTTCATCCATCCGTCAGCGTAAGTCTTATGCTCAGAGCCAACATATATCTTGCCGGAAGCCATCTCAGCCCAAGGTTCACGCAACATCTCGACGTCAGTCCCATCCGTACACCACACGAACCGGTATTCAGGATGCGCTCTGAGGTGCTGATAGATGTGAACCCAGCGGGCAAAGTACGGGCTCATCTGAACCGCGGGCACCATAACCAAAGAAGCGCCAGCAGGTGCAACACTGAGCTGGTCGGCCAGTACCACAGCGTCAGCGCCGCGAATCGAAGACGACCAAGCAGAAAGAACTGATTCATCTGGCTTCATTGCAGCTGCACGTTGGGGATCTGGCTGGCTGGTCAGCAGGGTCGTAATGACCACGTCACGCTCACGCCGATAAGGGGCAAAGCCGGTATAGCCACTGTCCCGCCTGTTGTTGTAAATCCCTACATTGCGCTTTACCAGCGTCTCACGGTCAGGCCGTGGAACAGACCGCTCGACCGTCATGTGCTCATCGAGGGAATGGATCAGCTTTTCCGAACCAGTCACATCAGCAAACGCCCACGTCGACAGGCCAGCGTTATGGATGCGCAGCGCCAGATCGGGATGCTCGTACATGCCACGACCATAAACCGGGTCAAAGCCGCCGACCTTCTCAATCGCGGTGCGGTGGTAATACAGCATCACCCCGCGCTGGCCGGTGTAAGCAACATGCTGCTCATCGCGATACAGCACCGCCATATCTTTCAGCTTCTGCGCGCCAGCAAGATCGAGAAATTGGTAAGCCAGGTGAGGCTCGGGTGACTCGATGTATGGGACGTGCCAGTTATCGCTGATCGGATAGGCGTCATCGTCCCACAGGAAAAAGTGCTCGCAGCCAGCATCAATCAGCGCCTCGAGGCTCCGGTTCTTTGAAGCCACGATCCCGAGTGATTTCTCATGCCTGATTATTTCGATACCGGCGGCTGTGGCTGCTGGCGCGGAACCGTCATCTATCACAATCAACTTGGCGCTAGCCGGGAAGTGCTTCAGATGCTGCTCAATCGTTTTTGCCAGAACTGCCGGTCTATTATGAGTGGTGATGGCAATTCCAATCCGAGAGCCCGAATTGCACGCAGGTGCATACGGAACACCATCAATCACCACGTCCATACCGACTCCTACAAAGTTTTAATTAACTGTTGACGTTTAATGCTTTCCTTAAGAAGCTTCTTCCAGACTTGATATGCAGCTTGCTTCTTTTGGGGCACCCGAATCGGCGCATAGCCATTCTTGCTGAGCCGAATGTCTTTTTTAAATTTTGCTTCCATCTCTATGAGACTTGCCATACGTACCCCGGTTAAAAGCGGCTAATACAGAACGAGAGGTGAAGCCACAACCTTTAATCATGAAGTAAGGTTTGCACCTACACGCATACGGGACACCATCAATAGTGACCTGCATAATTACTCCGCTCATCTACGAGAAAGAAGTCCACCTGGTTGCAGCATTTTCGTGATTTGTTCGGTCACGTTATCATTCACCAATTTTTTAATATGCTTTTCTTCGTCGCTTTCGCAGGCATCACGCATGATAGTCAGCGCATTACTTATAATGCATTGGGAAATATGAGCATTGTTGATGTACACCTTCCCACCTATTACTCGGAAAGGGCTATCGTCCGCTTTCGCCTGCGAGGCTGAAATATCTTCCACATTACCTGTGCAGACGTACTCAACTGTCAGAGGCCGGGTGATTTCTGTTTCTTCGATGTCGATAGGCCTGATAAAAGGTGAAAGTGATTTCCCATTAATTTCACCTTCCGCCAGTAGGTCTTCGCCGTGCTTAATCCGATAAGTCAGCGTTGCACCGTGATAATCGCCATCTTTTAACGTGTAAAGACGGTTAAAGCTCAAAAAGATTTTGTTGGTCATTTCGCAATACCTAAATAAACACAAAAGGAGCCGAAGCCCCTTTATGATTGACGCTTAGGAACCTGCAGCTTGTGAAAGAACCGCTGCAAATGGCACCTGCTTACGGTCAAAGACTCGTTCCCAGTTGGAGGCAGTTGCCATTTGGGTATATGAGGGTGTCAGGTTCGGATCATCTTCACCTTTCCAGCTGAAACCGGCAGGCTGAATGATGTAGGTTTTACGCTCCCATAACACTTCTGCACCGCCACCATTACCACCAGATGCTTTGCGCTCAAGCTCAGTCGGCGTGTGTGGAGTGCCAACGCCATAACCGAATGCACCTGAACCAAAGAATACTGACAAATAGCCGTTATCTGCTGTTTTTAGGCTGTCATCCATGAAGATTGGCTTGCCTAAGTAAGTACGCAAGATAATCTGGCCGGTTGAGTCGCGCAGGTATTCAATTAAATCCTGCTCAGCCATTTGTTTCATGACGACCGAATGCACACCAAGCGCAGAGAAACCATCCGCAGCATCGCCAGCGGTATAAGCAGCATCGATGAAGTTTTGCGCGCTAATTGTTGCTCCAGACTGGATAACCATGTCGCTGTCATCGTTTGCAATATTCGCAGCGATAATTCCGCGGGCTGTGCCAATCAGATAGCGTTGCCATTGGCGAGTCCAATAGGTACCGAAACGGTTACGAATCTGTGTCATTGGATCGCTGTTAGCTAACTCAGATGCTAAGTCAGCCACGCCATAACCCTTATTCAGGAATAGGGTACGAGAACGCATGCTGCCCTGGGTGGCTTTACCAACCTTACCGATTTCATCCGGATCATCAGTAGAAGCATTTGGTGCTTCATCCGCGTCTAAATCCTGCCAGTAGCTGATAGTGGCAGTACCTTGACCATTTTGTGCAACCGCGTCGAGTGCTGGAAGGCGTGTGATAATTCCTGAATCGTATACAGCGGTTTTCTCCGGGCTGTTAACCGGTGCGATTGTCTGGTAGTAATCGCTGATGAAGATGTCTGAAAGACGAGTGGAAGCCATGCGGCGTTACCTCTTAATGATTTTGGGTTGCCTGGAGTCGTTTGAACTCTTCAGGATTTTCTTTGAATAACTGAATGCGCTGAGCTTCAGTGAAATCGCTCCATTTTTTGCCTTCGCCGCTGACGATGGACAGGCTTCCATTACCTCCGGTGCCGGATGCCCTGCTTCCGATAACAATCGGTGCAAATAATTTATTGCCACGGAATTCTTTCTCTAAATCTTCAAGAGTTGCCGCTGATGGCTTACCCTCAGCATCAACAATGCGAGTTTTACCATCTTCAACAATGAGACGTGATTTGATGTGGGGCATGATTACCGCAGCACTGTCGCCTGCTAGCTTTGTTGCCAATGACTGCGCAACGTTATCAACTAAAAGCGTGGTCAACCGGCCGTCTCGCTCTTCAATCTGTGAGAGAAGTTCTTTTTCGCGGACAGTCAGCTTTTCTTGCCAGCTTTTCTCTAAAGTCTCGATGTCACCTTTCTTGCGGGCTTGCTCTTCCGCCAACTCTTTGGCCTGATCATCTTTTTCTTTCGCTAATTTTTCGGCTGCTTCACGGTCTTCACGCCATTTGGCCTTTTCTTTCAGCAACTCTTCGTTCTTACGTTGCAGCCCGTCTACATCTGGAGCACCATCAACTGCAAGCTGATAGCCTTCGCCTTTTGCGACATACAAGGCTTTAACGGATTCATCGAGTGCTTCAAATTCTTCTTTGGTTAATGCAAATTTAAGGGCCATCTTTAACCTCTGGTCAGATGTGTGCAGCCTCTGGCCGCGGACAATAAAAAAGGCCGCCCGGAGGCAGCCCTGTGTGATTATTTCTCGGTACTAAAAACCGGCTTTCTCAAACGCAGCCGCATCGATTTCTTTCAGCTTATCCAGCGTGATCCATTCGCCTTTGTCAGTGAAAAAGTCAGGTACATTCATGCCACCGTTCCGCAGGAGCCTAGCGCGTGTATTCCCCAGCACCTGCACCTGTCGGTATAGGGATTGCTGGCTGAGCCAATCGCTGTAAGTCGTGTTCGCCGGAACCTGCCCATCCATGCTGGCGCGCGTTCCCGCATCCATTTCGTCTGCATCGATGCCGAGTTCGCGCCATGATTTCGTTACCAGCGTTTCTGTCGAGCGACAGCAGAAATGGATCCTGCCTGGTCCCTGCAGATAAGGGACTTTGTGACCGATGGGCTTATTCTCCAGCGAGTACTTCAGCCGGTCCCGAATGATGCATGTTGGCGTGGTTTTGTTGTCCAGCGTCGAAAGCCACTGCTTACAGTCCACGATATCACTGTTGTGCTCAGCGAACTGGGTACGCGCCGTTGCAGCGAGATGGTTGATCGCCGTCTTCGTGATGCTGGTGGTGTTGGCTCGGCTAACCTGAATTGCGCCGTCCTGAAAGTTGTTCGTCGCGGTACCGCGCACATCTTTGGCGATTTTCTCGGTTGACTGCCCGGTGAGATAACCGGTTCTGACAGTGTTGATGATCCGCGTCATCCGATCGCTTTCAAGATTGCTCGCCCACTCACTCAGCAAGCGCCCCTGAAATGGCTGGGCCATCGCGGCGGCGTATACCTGATCTGCCGTAATGGCCGCCAGCGGGAATCGGTGCTTAATGGGTGCTGGCAGAATGGAATCAAACAGACTGAGGTGATAATCCGCCTCATGGTCAGCAAAGCTCTGTAACTCCTCGCCCAAGCTTGTGAAGGTGGCATGAATGGCTGTCTGGTTTAGCTGTCGAACGCTGCCAAGCAATCCCTCCAATTGCTTCACAGTGAAGCTATTAGGTGAAAGGTCATCCAAAGCTACCTGCAAACGAATCGAAAGCTCGGCATCGCTCTGGTTGAGGATTTTCACCATGCGCTGCGCGACGCCGGTCGAATAGCGGCTGACAAACAGCGAGTGGCTTATTGCCTCATCACGCAACCTCTCATTGACTGTCATTTTATTCTCCAAGCAGTAATGATGGTTTCTGGTTTAAAAGCTCATCAACGACTTCCTCTGGCCTTTCATCCTGTCCTATAAGGCCGATGCGTTGCTGAAAGCGAACAAAGTCTGAAAGACGCATTTTCCCAGACTGCACGGCAGAGAGAAGCGCGGTAATAGCCTGTGAGTCGAGATTGGCTATTTCATACTTCTTGTTTAGCTCGACTGCTCCCTCACCACTCCCTGCGAACTGGATAGCAAAGCGCAAGGCGCGATTGACAGCCTGCTCAACATTACCTGCGCAGAGTGAAAGTATAGAGTTATCAGTTTGCGCCTCGTCGCCTGCCTGAGTAGCTGTTCTGGCCGAGGTGTTACGCTCTACCAACTTTGCACCGAGCATTGCCATCTGATTTTCGCGACGTTCGGCCAAAGTGATTAAGATGTTCCGCTCATCAGGTTGAGCGAACTTCAAATCACCGCCCACAGGAAGCAGGACTCCTTTGCGGGAGCCAACCTTGAAACCATCTGCCAGGTATTTACAGGCCCAGTCATCATTAAGACCGGTCAAGGCAACCATTGGCTGTCCCACTGTGTGAGCTGCCTCAGCGATATCTGCCTCTGCCTGATAGTGCTTAATATTCACGTACGCAATATCGGCTAATGGAGGTGAATCCGGTGTGTGATCATTATTGTTAGCACCAATCCATGACCAGGGCAGTTCCTTCAGCTCAGAACCATTAGCATCTTTCAGCATTATCAGACCACCTCCAGCAATCTCTGTATCGCCTTCCTCCCATTTGCGGGAATAGGCAATTCCGTTGATTAATCTGAGCTCGATCCAACATTTTTTTAACGTAAGAGAAAATCCAGCAGGGTCATCAATAGGTTCGACGTAATGGATGACTACCAATGCGGTTTTTCCGTTAGTCACACGCCAGTTAATGATTTCCTTGGCAGTAAATAGCTTAAGCACTGGCCTTCCTTTGGTCGCTTCCGTCTGTAGTCCAGAACCGGTGAAGTCAGTAAGAATCCCAGCCCGCCCGCGTTGTAGATTCTGAGCGAGTGCATCACGGATCATCTGTTCTAGTTGCTGCCCTTCACCGTCAGCATCCGACTCAATATCTTCAATACCGCCAGTAAGCTCAATTTTAGGAGGCTTATTAAAAGCTATGCCCAACATTCCTGACTGGGTTCTGCCAGTGGCGTTAATGAAGGCTGCACGCATCAGGTATGCATCGTACCGCTCACCCGTTGGATCATCATTTAGGTGGTCACTACTTGGGTGAGGGAGATACTTGGTTCTTTTTTTCTTTATCTTGCGTTCGCCATCCACACAATCGCCGATCATCTCCCATTCGGGCATGAATTCAGCGTATGCCGGGTGGCGGTAGTTAATGTCGAGATCGGCCATATTATTACCACTTGAAAGGAATTGATTTGGTCATCCTTGGAGGATTATGCAGAACGCGATATCGGGTTGCGTCCCAGTCGTGATCTTCCTGCGTGGTGTCCACGTCATCAGGGTTCTTTTCATCACGGACTAAAACGGGGACTCGGCTTATCCAGCCACGGCAATAATCGAATACGTAGAGAGCAGGCTTCTCAGGTATGCCTGATTCGGTCTTCTTGCCTTCAATGACAGCTTCGAGCATGTCAGCGAAGAGTGACGCACCGTTTATGCGTGATCCGGGCTTCTTGTTTGACTCAAGCCACTTAACGCCCTGCTTTTCCATCTTCTGTCCTATGGAAAGCTCATTGTCAGCGGTGTTATAAATCGCACTGTCAGCTGGTCCTGGGATAACCTTTGTGCAGATGCCAGGCATGATGTGCATCTGACCTTGCCCTTTAGTTTCCTCTGGTTCGTCAGCATCTTCGCCAACAAGCCGCTTATCAAGCCACGCAACGCCCTTAGCGACGTTGGTAGAGGACATGTTCAGACCTTTGTTCAATTCATCTGGCGGGCAGCCGTACCACTCTCCAATCAGGATGAGTGATCCTGCAGGCGGGCAGAACTTAGAGCCGTCAGGTAACACTGCCTCAGTACCGTCTGTTTGAGCCCACCAAAGATTAGAGAATGGCTTAGACTCGCCCCAGTCGTGTGAGCGGTCTACAGTCCAGCTTTCTGGAATAGTGAAAGGCTTGATAACGTGTAAGGCGTCATTCCAAAGATGGTCAAATCTGCCGCCGCTGGTGACATCCCATGAGCCTTCAACCCAAGCCTTACGCTTGTTCGGGTCTTTGATGTTCATCAGCGTGGCGATGTATACCGGGTCGAGATACGGGTTCTCTTTGAAGGAGCCGTGAATAGCAACTCGCGTCAGAGTTATCTTTTCTTCCTGCTGCGTCTGTGGGTTTGGCACTAATTGCGTGTCACGGATAATCGTTCCACGCGGCGCTGGCTCAATGAATCGCTTCTTTACCCACGTATGGCCGATGCCGAAAGGGTTAGTAGTATTGAACGTTTCAAGCGGGATGCTCGGTAGCAAAGTGCCATCCGCCAGCGGGTAATCCTGCGGCCTGAATGATGAACGCCTGCAAGAGAACATCGACTCGTAGAAATCCGCGTTAGGTTGCTTTGTCAGCTCGTTAAAGCCGATGAACGGGAATTCCTGACCGTGATAGTCCCAGTAGTCATTCTCTTCTTTGCCGAAGCGAAACAGTAACTCTTCACCGGTAGGCCATACCCAGCGAAGTTCTGATGCTGAATTGAGGAATCTCGCACCATCACCAAACAGGCGGTACATACGTTTTGACTGGGTGATGATGTCGGCGAGGTTCTTGTATTCTGTGTCGAAGATGACGCCACGCCAAAAGGTGCCGTACCCCAAGCCGACCTTGCGACGAAAGCGAGCTAACTGCGCGGCAGTCTTGCCGGGTCCGCGCGTACCTTCAAACAATATCTCATCACAAGGGCAGCTTAGCGAAAGCGACTGAGAGCCGGGCAAAGGCTTCCAAACTACGTTGTAGCTCATTTGCCTAATACCTCGCTCTGCTGTTGCTGTGCGGCTGCCTCCCATTCGTCAGCGCTGCTGCATGATGGAACTGGCATGATGTTGTGTGTGAGCGAGCCTGATTGCTCAACCTGTTCTTTGAACGCCATGACGGAGATATGCTTGCCGAGCAGTTCGAGGTTCTTGACCTTATCCGGCCACTTGACCTTCTTGAGGATGTTCTCAATGGTTGTTTCATCGAAATTGGTGATCGACGTGTTTATGTCGAATCCACTAAGCGTTGTTCGCCACACCTTCGGCCATTCACTTATCGGCTTAAGACCACCATCCTCTTTCAGAATATCTAATACATCCATCTGGTCGATTTCAACTAGGCGTCTCAAAACATAAGCAGCGTCAATGTTAACCTGCTCATTGCGTTGTAATTTAAGTTCGGCGATTCTGTTCTGGACGTCTGGTTTTGTGAGGTTCTCACTACCAATCTTCCGGGCGGTATTTTCGCTGTACCCCGCCCGAATTGCCGCTTGCGTGGCGTTCAAATCGATGAGGTACTCGCGACAGAACATTTCTTGCTTGTCGGTGAGTGCCATGTATATACCTAAGGTGAGGAAATAAGGTGAGGAAATTATGAATTTATTGGATTATTGCCTTGAAAAGTACCTGACAGGGAACCGTCCTAATCGCAATGGGATTGATGGGACAAGAGAAAACGTTGAACGTATGTTAGGAGTTGTTTACTCCACGCTTAAAAAAGGTATTCAGGGTGATACAAGTACGTACCCTAAACTCGAAAACCTATTGCAATTGGACCTATCCGCCGGTGGCGGCTTCAAGGCTCAATATTTACCCGACTTGTTAGCCTTAGTATTTGACGTGGTAACAGATAATAATCATAACCCTGAATTATGGTTTCAAAGCGTTGGAGGCATAGATGACGAGATATCAGCAACCATATCCAAGCTTTTGTATGGGCCAATGGGTCATGTGACAAATTCAGGTATTGGGTCTGCACATGGTAAAACTTACGAATCTGTAAGGGCTAACCTGATGCATGACATTGACACAAACCCTTTCGCAGGTTAATGCACTCCCTGAGATTTACCCCCAAATTCTGTTAACTGTTTTGACCATATCGAATGTATTCAATCATCAGGCCCACTCGAAAATGGGCCTTGTGATGTTAACTGAAGAGCCGTTGTGAAAGTGGCTCTTTTAAAGATGTGATGAAATCATATTAAGCGGCCAGGCGATGCTGCTCTTCAATCAATGGCAGGCGGTGGTTGCGCTCAAACATGCCAGTCAATTCAAGCTTTCGCTTGTCGTAATCCCACCCCATATTGATAAACACGGTATCGGCTCGCTGTAATTCAGTGATCGCCCGTATTTGTTCCGCAGTCAGGTAGTCACGAATTGCTTCTGTTTTGCCGATGTCGTTTTCCTTCCTGAACTTTGCAGAGGTGGTGCCAAGCACTATTCGGTTAATCATGTTGGCTTCATTGCTGAAGTGATAATGCTCTGCCTCTTTGCCTTCTGATTCCTTGCTGCTTTTTATCGCGTTCGTCATTGGACGGTATTCGACTCGCGCTAAATCACGCTCTGCCTGTACGAGTGATTCTTGCTTTGCCCTTTCACGATATTCGATAAAACTGTCAACCAGGCGGACTTGCCCGTCTTTAGCTTTTTCACCACCGATGAATGGCATTGCGATTAAGAACCCTCGCTCGGTCAGTTCGTAGCATGGGATTTCTTTGTTCTGTTTGCTGGTGTATGAGGAGGCTCTGAAATCGGAGGCTCCTAAATGCCCGGATGCAGCCAGTGATTCAATGCTATTCATCACGCGAAAGTGGTCTCTGCCGAATTCAGCAGCAACCACATCGGTATTAACAACAGGAGTCCCTTTAATGGTCTTAATCAGGTGTTTCATCGGATTTGCCTTTTAGTGATGAACCTTGTTCGCACAGGAATACGGCCCTCAGAAGGCTCCGACAGCCAGCCGGTTCCTCAAGGGTCATCCTGAAAGGTTCTGAGTGAAATGCGCTGCGATGCGCGGGATTTACTGCGGGCATAAAAAAAGGCCGCCGATTGGCGACCTCTTAATATTTGGTGCTGTTCTTTATGCAGAAGCCAACTTCTCGGCCTCTTCCAACTCTTTCTTCATCTGCTCGTAATACTGATCAATATTTTTCGATGGGAATACCATTACACACCTCTCTTTATATGGATGATTTGTACCAAGCCTGCCAGCGGTAGATGTTGAGCCGAAGTTCACGCAGGCATTCAGCCGTTTCTTTGTCTGTTTGCAGATCTTCGTCACTATCCTTACCGGCATCACTTGCCTTGCACGGTGCCGTCATCAAATCCTGCGATATTGTTGGCAGCGTCGATTGACTGCTGACGCAACCTGATAGCAGAAGCATCAAAATCACACTTGGTATGATTCGGGTCTTGGACATATTTCACCACGTCGCGGGTAATCGTTTTGTAGATGACCTTACCGTCGTCTTTGGCCTTCGCTGCTTTTTGCTCTATTGGTTCAAGCTTCGCTTCGGCTTTCTTCTGCTTCTTAGCTGCCGCTGCGTTCATTTGGTCAGAGTGGGCATACCAGCCATTCCGGTAACGGATTTCTCCGTAGCCGGTTGCCAGTAAGACGAGAATGAGGAAGGCGATTATTTGGGAGTGGAGAGACATAGTGCTTTCTCCTTCTCACGCCTGATAACCAAGCCGGGCAATTTCTTCCCGCCGCCATATACCCAGCGCGGGAACTGATTGCACGCTTCGGTGAATTTGCCATCTCGGAACATGCGGAACATCGTGGACTTCTGCATCTGACCACACCCGGCGTTAAAGGTGATCGAGGTGACAGCGTCGAACTGGCCTTGATTCAGCTTCTTGCCGTTTGCGTATTTGTTCACGCAGGATTCTGCCTGGAGGATGTTCTTCTCCCAATCAGCTGCAATCTGAGCATCAGACTTCCTGACCCCAGCTCTAACGCCGTGAGTATTGCCAATGCCATCAGTCAGTACACCAGCAGGACAAACGTATGGGTCACGCTGGCAGCTCTCCGCGTCACCGATAAGCTTGAGGCCAGCTTCGCTTGTTCTTACCGTCCCGCTTGATACCACAATGCCAATGATGGTCATAACAGCGCAGACGCCGCCGACAACACCCTTCTTGGATACTGAAGCCATAGTCAGCCCTCAATCTTTGTCATAGCTTCTGTGATGACTTCTGCAGAAGCCGGACGGTCGTTAACTGGACGCTGAGCAACACCATCAATGTAGTCCTTCAGAATCTGAGTTCTGAGCCTCTCCTCTTGCATCCGATCTGCTTCCTCTTTGCGCTTGGCATAGTAGGTCTTGATCGTGAAGAAGGCGGAGATGACCGCACCAATGATGAAAACGTAGTCTTGGAGTGACAGCAGCGAAAAGAATCCAAGTGCCGCTGACCACCAGTAAGGCAGGTTGTGTTGGTTAACTGGATCCATTTTCATAGTTCCGCTCCCATTTGGTTAAATGGGCTGTGTGTTTAGTCATAGGGAATAGAGCCGCGACCGCATGGTTTCATGAGGGTGAGGTGACTGATTGGTCGGGCTCTAAATTTGGGCAATAAAAAAGGCCACCCGAAGGCAGCCTTTAATAGAATTACTATCTACGGGTCAACCACTGGGCAACATGCAGTTGACTGACAACGCAATGTACTTGGAAATGACACTTGCAATCGGTACCTGGCTAAATTTTATTCCCTCAAGCCCGCAGCAATCCACTTCATGAATATCCTTCACCACGACAAATGATGACTCCTCCGCTTCAAACCCAGCTAGGACTCCTGAAAACTTCCTGATTTTGCCAGGTTCGGCAGCATAACTACCAGCAAAGTTAATCTCTTCACCTTTGTTCATCGCATGAGGCAATTGATAAGAACCATCAATTACCCCATAGATATCAATCTGATTGATGTAATCAACGCTCATGGGTCTCATCAACGCATTCAAGGCATGTTGAATAGTATCAATCTTAGTCGAATGATGAAGATCAAGAAGTCTTGTGACTTCCTGCTTCTTAATTCCCATGAGTGATGCCAACTCTACCTGGCTGATATCAGCTTCTATGAAGGCATTAAGTAAAAGCACCTTAGAGGCTACGCTAAGTGGCAACTCAACGTAATCCCCTGTGATGGGGCTCGGTTCTGGTACCTTCCGATTCTCCTCGAAATAAAAATCGAGCGCTGTTACCAGAGCATCAAGCCCCATGCTTAGCGCTTCCTGTTTCGTATCACCCTGCGTTAATGCTTCGGGGATATCTGGGAAGCTGACGACATATCCACCCGTATCGGGTTCTAACTTTATTGGATATCGCATTTTAGTCTTAGTGAAGCTTCTGAGTAACCAGCCCCGAAAGGCTGGTTTATTAGTTCAGGCCTAACTGCTTGAGTATGGCCTTTCTTAGTGGTTCTTTTATCTCAGAGCTGGGATGCCTTGGCATTACGCTTCGTTTCCCGTTTAATCTCAGCTTCAAGTGGTTAGTACCGTTTGAAACATCAACTCCCTGCGATTCAAGCCACCGCCTAAACTCGCTCTGCTTCACTACTCCTCCTGTTTGTTGAACATGTGATTATAGTAATCATTAATGCTTACCATGTCAACATTTTTGTTTACTTTTGGAGGGGTAAATCTAATAGGGCTATAAAGCAAAAAGCCCCGCATTTCTGCGGGGCCTTAATTATGCTTTTCACTCACCGTAACAGATTCACGGATTTGTAGTGTTAGAAGACTTTAACCCCAACTTCCGGAAAAGTAAATAGCTCACGATAACTTTGTGAGCTATTTTTTCATGCACTATCCAGTAACGCGATTCAAAGTTGTTTCAGCCCACGATTCTTCTATCTCCAATTGGGTGCATAGCTGGTCATAGAATGGCTTTATCGTCTTATCCCATGTCGCAGCAGATATGGTGTCAGTAAAGGCGCAAATCGCTCGGAAAGCATCAGCAGCAGGTACACGCTCATAGCCTCTTCCCCGGCAGCGTTTGCAATCCTTCATGACTGGAACGCCCTGCCTCTCGGTTTCAGCCTGATCCAAAGAAACGGTTCGCCCCCGGCAATCACGACAAGCAACGGATACTGAATAGACCCGGGTTTCGTAGACACTTTTTTGCCTCATAATGGAGGCCTAATGAAGGAGTGTTTATGTCAGTCAAAACGTTCACAGAAGAATTCAAAATTGAAGCCGTAAAACAGATCACTGAGCAGGGGTACC
>NZ_JYDG01000031.1:0-9301 GCF_003263545.1 Rahnella sp. AN3-3W3 | reverse complement strand
TCCCCCTTCGCAGGGGGAGGTGTAAGCACTTTCCTCACTTCCCCCACTGGAGTATTCAATGAAAATCGCTCTCGTCACCGGCGCCAGCCGCGGCATTGGCCGTGCAACGGCTCTCCTTCTTGCGCAGCAGGGTTACGCCGTCGGTGTGAATTACCTGAATAACGAAACCGCAGCACAATCTGTTATCGATGAAATCCATCAGGCTGGTGGCAAAGCAATTGCGCTGAAGGCTGATATTGCTGATGAAGCGCAGGTTGCCGCGATGTTCAAACAGCTCAGCGCCGAACTCGGCCCGATCACCGCGCTGGTGAATAATGCCGGGATTTTGTTCCAGCAGACCACCATTGAAAATCTCTCCGCCGAACGTATCAATAAAGTGCTGTCTACCAACGTGACCGGGTATTTCCTGTGCTGCCGCGAGGCGGTGAAAATCATGTCGCATCGGCATGGCGGAAAGGGCGGGGCGATTGTGAATGTGTCCTCAGCGGCCTCCCGTCTGGGCGCACCGGGCGAATATGTCGATTACGCGGCATCGAAAGGCGCGGTGGATACCCTGACCACCGGTCTGGCGCTGGAAGTGGCGGCTTACGGTATTCGCGTAAACTGCGTGCGTCCCGGCCTGATTTATACCGAAATGCATGCCAGCGGCGGAGAGCCTGGGCGTGTCGATCGCGTGAAAGCCAATCTGCCGATGCAGCGCGGCGGTCAGCCGGAAGAAGTCGCACAGGCGATTTCCTGGCTGCTGTCGGATTCAGCCTCTTACGCCACCGGCAGCTTTCTCGAGCTGGCAGGCGGCAGGTAATCAGAATTAGTCGCCGATAACGGGGATCACTCCTCGTTAACTCCCCGTTCACTCCCCGTTCACTCCCCTCAAACGGTCAAATCCACACAATAGGTCATTAACGGTCATCAGATTGCGCGAGGAATTGTGACCGTTTGCAAATCTGTTGCTGTCTTGTTGCAACGCAAATGACGATTTAATGCCGTTCCCGCCACAGATCCAAACTTTAACATTTCATCTTTTCTCACCTTTTCGTGACAACTATCACAGGACGATTGTGGCAAAAAATGCGCACAGTCGCCTTTGAGGCACTGCGCATTCCGTAAACACCCGGCTGCGTATCCTATTTGACATCGGGAAAGAGGAATCACCACATGCTGCCAGTAGAGCGACATCGTTATATCACCGAAATTCTCAGCCAGCGCGGACGCATCCTGGTGCAGGAAGTGGCGCAGTTATGCCGCATCTCGCTGGAAACCGCGCGGCGGGATCTGGCGCTGTTGGAAAAGCGCGGCGTGCTGTTACGCAGCCACGGCGGCGCGGTGTTTATGGAGCATTCGGCGGGCGAAAAAACCTATGTGCCTTCGCAGATTGAACAGGGTGAATCCTTTCGTGACCGCAGTAATCAGTCGCCGGACAGTAAAACGCGCATCGCCAAACGGGCGTTACAGCTGATCAATCCCGGCGATTGCCTGCTGCTCGACAGCAGTTCCAGCAGCTGGTTTCTGGCGCGTCAGTTGCCCGACATTCAGCTGGTGGTGCTGACCAACTCGGTTCACATCATCCAGACGCTGGCGGTGAAAGCTAACGTGCGGGTGATCGGACTGGGCGGTGAATACTCGGCGAAATACGAAGATTTTGTCGGTGTGCTGGCCGAGCAAATGCTGAAAGAGTTCGTCATCAACAAACTGTTTTTCTCCTGTCACGGCATCAGCCACGAAGGCGGTATCCGTGAAAGTAACGAGCATCATGCGCGGCTGAAACAGCAAATGCTGCTTTCCTCCGAGCACAAAATTTTGCTGGCTGACTCCAGCAAATTCGGCCGCCGCTCCTTTGCGCGGATCTGCCACTACCGGGAAATCGACACACTGATAACAGACCATCTGGAGGATGAAGAATTCCGCCAGGAACTGGCCTGGAGCAACGTTAACGTGATTGAAGTTTCTCCGTCACCCCTACAGAAAAAAACTAAAAACAGCCGCAACGGCCCGTTAGCTGCGGCACATAACTGACCTACCAGGAGAGTAAACATGATCAAGAAATCCGTTCTTGCCTGCCTGTTCGCCACAGCCATGTTGTCCCTGTCTGCGCACGCCGCCGACAAAATCCGCATGGGCGTGGTGGTGAAAGTCGGCGGTAACGCCTGGTTCAACGCGATGGAAGCCGGGATAAAAAGCGAAGGGGCCAAACGCGGGATCGACGCGTGGCAGGTCGGGCCGACCAGCGCGGATCCGGCGTTGCAGGTGCGTGCGATTGAAGATCTGATCGCCCAGAAAGTGGATGTGATCGGCGTAGTGCCGAACGATGCCCGCGTGCTGGAGCCGGTACTGAAACGCGCTCACGACGCCGGGATCAAAGTCATCGTGCATGAATCACCGGATCAGAAATATGCCGACTGGGATTTCGAAATGGTCGATGCCACGCAGCACGGCATTAACCACATGATCGCGCTGGCGCAGTGCATGAAAGAGAAAGGTGATTACGCGGTATACGTCGGAAGTCTTACCGTGCCACTGCATCAGAAATGGGCCGATGCCGCCATCAATTATCAGAAAGAACACTATCCGAATATGCATCTGGTCGGCGACAAATTTGGCGTGGGTGAATCCCTCGATGACAGCATCCGTACCACCAACGACCTGATGTCCAAAGACGCCAATCTGAAAGGCATTCTGGCTATCGGTTCACAAGGCCCGATTGGCGCAGGTCGCGCGGTGCTTAACCGTGGCAAAACTGACGACATCTGCGTATTCGGACCATTCAGTCCGGGCCAGGGCGCAAGTCTGGTGAAAGCCGGCGCCATCAAAGGCGGCTTTATCTGGAACCCGATGGTCGCCGGTGAAGTCTTTGTGCGCATCGCCGAGAAGCTGGAAAAAGGCGAAAAAATCACTGACGGCATGACCATTGAAGGCATGGGCAAAGTGAAAGTCGACGAGGCAACGCGCACCATTCTGGGCAACGAAACCGAAAGCCTGGACAAAGCGAACCTGCCGAAACTGGTCAAAATGGGGCTGTAATCATGGCAATCTCCGAGATCATTCAAACAGATAACGCGCCGCTGATTGATGTGCAAAACCTGTCGGTGACCTTTGGCGGGCAGCGTGCGCTCAACGACATTTCCCTGCGGCTGATGCAGGGCGAAGTTCACTGCCTGGCGGGCACCAACGGCTGCGGAAAAAGTACGTTGATCAAAGTGATCTCGGGGGTTTATCAGCCGGATAACGGCTGCCAGATCACGCTCAGTTCGCCCTCGCAGGGCAGCCAGAGTTTCAGCAAACTGTCTCCGGATCAGGCGCGGCAGTTTGGCGTGCAGGTGATTTATCAGGACTTGTCGTTGTTCCCGAACCTCAGCGTGTTCGAGAACATCGCCTTCGACCACAACTTACAGGGGCTGATGGGCTGGTATCGCCCGTCACGTCTGCGGGAAACTGCGCAGCGCATTTTGACTGAACTGAATTACACGCTCGATCTCGACAGCAAAGTCTCGGCACTGCCGATTGCCCAGCGTCAGCAGGTGGCGATTTGCCGGGCGCTGGTCGCCGATGCGCGATTAGTGATTATGGATGAACCGACCGCCTCGCTGACCCGTACTGAAGTGAATCAGTTGCTGCGCACTGTGCATTACCTGAAAAGCAAAGGCATCAGCGTGGTGTTCGTCAGCCATCGCCTCGATGAAGTGCTGGAGATTTCCGACAGCGTCACGGTTATCCGCGACGGTAAAAAAGTCGGGACATTCCCGGCCTCCGAAGTCAGCAGCGAACGCCTGACCGAGCTGATGACAGGCCTGAAACTCGATTACCGGCTGAAAGCCGCCAACATGAATGACGAACGCATCATGCTGGAAACCGACAAACTCAGCCGCGCAGGGCAGTATCACGATGTCAGTTTCAAACTGCACGCCGGCGAAGTGCTCGGTTTATGCGGCCTGCTCGGTTCCGGCCGTACTGAACTGGCGCTCAGTCTGTTTGGCATGACCAAACCGGACAGCGGCAAAATCTACCTCGACAGTAAACCGGTGCGTTTTCGCAGCCACGAAGACGCGATCAAATCCGGCGTCGGTTACGTCTCGGAAGATCGCCTGACGCTCGGCCTGATCCAGCAGCAATCCGTCGGCGACAACACCGTGCTGGCGATCATGGATCAGTTGCGCAGCCGTTTTCACCTGATCGACGAATACCGTAAAAACAAGATCATCCAGCAGTGGATCGAAAAACTCGGCGTCAAAGTCGCCAGTCCTGAACAGGCGATTTCCACGCTTTCCGGCGGCAATCAGCAAAAGATCGTGCTCGCGAAATGGGTGCTGACGCAGCCGAAAATCCTGATCCTTGATTCCCCAACGGTCGGCGTCGATGTCGGCGCGAAAGCCAGCATTTATCAGCTGATCCACCAGCTGGCGGAAGAGGGGATTTCAATCCTGCTGATTTCCGATGAAGTGCCGGAAGTCTATTTCAACTGCGACCGCGTGCTGCATTTCAGTGAGGGCACGGTGGTTGGCGAATATCTGCCGGGCGCGATCACCCAGCAACAACTTGCGGAGGCGGTCAATGCTTAAGCTCAGCCGGTTACGCCCGTCCAGCAACGAAGGTTATTTAGCCTGGGTATTGCTGGTGGTGATTGTCACCTTTTCCTTACTCAGCAATCAGTTTCTGACCTTGCAGAACCTGCTGGATCTGACTGAAAGCTACGCCGTCAGCGGCATCTTTGCCCTCGGCCTGTTCGTGGTGCTGGTCACCGGCGGTATCGATATTTCGTTCGCTGCCGTGGCTTCTGTCGTGCAGTACATCATCGCGACACTGGCGATCCACTACGGCCTGAGCAGCCCGACCGGCAGCATTTTACTGGCGGTCGCCATCGGCACGGTGCTGGGGATGATCAACGCCATTCTGATCTACTGCCTGCGCATCGTGTCGATCATCGTCACCATCAGTATGCAGTCGCTGCTGTTTGGCATGCTGATGTGGCTGACCAACGGCACCAGTCTGTATGACCTGCCGGACTGGCTGACGACGCCAATCCGCGTGCTGCCGTTCAGCGTCGGCGAACAGCATTATCAGATTGGTTTGCCGGTGGTGGTGATGCTGGCGGTCGCCGGACTGAGCTGGATCCTGCTCAACAAAACCCATCTCGGACGCCAGTTGTTTGCGGTGGGAGGCGATCAGGAATCTGCGCGCCGTATCGGTATACGTGTCGGACTGCTGCATCTGTTTGCTTACGGATATCTCGGCGCAATGGCCGCGATTGGCGGGCTGGTGCAGGTGTATCGCGTCGGTGAGGTGGTGCCGAATGCGCTGGTCGGCGGCGAGCTGGATGTGCTGGCGGCGGCGGTACTCGGCGGTGCCAGCCTCAACGGCGGTAAAGGCAGCGTGGTCGGCACACTGATGGGCGTGTTCCTGATTGGCGTGCTGAAAAACGGCCTCAACCTGATCGGCGTTTCCAGTTACTTCATGAACATCGTCATCGGCGTGGTGATCGTCGCGGCCATCACCGTCACCCATTACAAGAAACGCAAAGAAACCGAAGTCGGCTTCGCCTGAGGAAAACGCTATGTTCGCAAAAAGCAGAAATGTGAGTCTTAAAGCGAAGCCCGATGCGCGGCCTCGCCTGAAAATCGCTTCCCTGAAAATAGATAGCACAACATTGGGATTATCGCTGTTATTGCTGGTGGTGATCATCGGCTTCAGCCTGGCGATGCCGGGGCGCTTCTTCAGTGACGCCACCTTTATGAGCGTCGCCTTCCAGCTGCCGGAACTCGGTTTACTGACGCTGGCGATGTTTATCCCGATCCTCAGCGGTGGCCTGAACCTGTGCATTATCGCCACCGCCAACCTGACCAGTTTACTGATGGCGTGGGTGTTTCTCACCTGGCTGCCACCGGATGCCAGCATGGCGATGCAGGCGGTCTGGCTGACGCTGGCATTGGTCGGCGCAATGATTCTGGCGCTGGTGATTGGCATGCTGACCGGCGCGCTGGTGGCGTACGTTGGCGCGCATCCGATTCTGGTGACGCTGGCGACCATGACCATGGTGAACGGCGTCGGCATCTACCTTTCACGCGGTGCGGCGATCAGCGGTATGCCCGATATCGTGCGCTTTATCGGCGCGGAAACCCTGCTCGGCGTGCCGGTTCCGCTGATTATCTTCCTGCTGACCGCAGCATTAATCGCGGTGTTTTTAGAACGCACCCGCCTCGGTAAATACATCTACATGAGCGGCAGCAACATCAACGCCACCCATTTCAGCGGCATCAATACCCACCGCGTGCTGATCGCCATCTACGTGATTTCCAGCATGTTATGCGTGATTGCCGGACTCATCATGATGGCGCGTTTCAACTCGGCGCGCATGGGCTACGGCGACTCCTATCTTCTGCTGACGGTGCTGGCCATCATTCTTGGCGGCACCGACCCCAACGGCGGCTTCGGCAAAGTCGCAGGTGTGGTGCTCTCGCTGATTGTCCTGCAGGTGATTTCCACCGGCCTGAATCTGATGAACGTCAGCCCGCATTTCAGCCTGGCGATGTGGGGCGCGGTACTGATTGTGGTGCTGGCGTTGAAATTCTTCCGCAGCCGTTATCTGCAAAAAAGGGCGGGACGAATAAGCGCTGCCAAAGCGCGGGCGGCTCAACCTTAAACACTTTTTTTAAAATTGCCTCTGACTTAGGAAAACATCATGGAATACAAAATTTCTCCGTCGCTGATGTGCATGAGCCTCATCGACATTAAACAGCAACTTGAAGTGCTGAACCGCCGCGCCGACATGTTGCACATCGACATCATGGACGGCCATTACGTCAAAAATATCACTCTGTCGCCGTTCTTTATTGAGCAGATCCGCCCGCATACGCCGCTAGTTCTGGACGTGCATATGATGGTGGAAAACCCGGCTGACTTTATCGAGCCAATAGCCAAAGCCGGTGCCGATTTTATCTGTCCGCACGCAGAAACCATTAACCGCGACGCGTTCCGCATCATCAATCAGATCCGCTCGCTGGGTAAAAAAGTCGGCGTGGTGCTCAACCCCGCGACACCGGTGGAATACATCCAGCACTACATTCATCTGCTGGATAAAATCACCGTGATGACCGTCGATCCTGGCTATGCCGGTCAGCCGTTCATCCCTGAAATGCTGGGGAAAATCGCGCAACTGCGTGACCTCAAACAGCAAAAAGGCTACCGCTATCTGATCGAAATCGACGGCTCCTGCAACCTGCGCACCTATCAGGATCTGATGGGCGCGGGCGCGGAAGTGCTGATCGTCGGCAGTTCCGGCCTGTTCACGCTGGACAACGATCTGGATGTTGCCTGGGACAAAATGCTCGATCAGATGCGTCAGGCGCGTCACGCAGCCTGAGGGCAGGAGAGCCGTATGCCGCACTTTCTTGGAGTGGATGTCGGGGGCACCAATACCCGTTTAATGCTGATGGACAGCCAGCAAAATTTTCGCGGCTACCACAAAACCCCGACCCAAAGCTGGGCGGGGCAGACTGACCCGTTACAGGGGCTGGAAAACCTGATCACGGCGTATTTGCAGGAACAGGATCCGCATCATCAGGTGGCGCAAGTCATGCTCGGGCTGCCGGGCGTATTGTCCCGCGATCGCCAGACCGTGCTGTCGCTGCCGTTTATCTCCGCACTGGATAATCAGCCGGTGGCGGCGATGCTCTCGCAACGTTTACACCTGCCGGTGGCGATGGATAAAGACGTAAACCATCTGATGTGGTGGGATTTAACACAGCACAGCGCGCTGCCGGATGTTGCTGTCGGGCTGTATCTCGGCACCGGGCTGGGCAACAGTTTGTGGATCAACGGCGATTTTTACCACGGCGCGCACGGCGGTGCGGGTGAACTGGGGCACATTCCGCTGGCGGGGAATCCGTTGCTCTGTCCGTGCGGCAAAACCGGCTGCGTCGAGACGCTGACGTCCGGTAACTGGCTGACCGGCTGGGCACGGCAACATGCGCCACAAACGCCGTTCGCCGACCTGTTTGTACGTCATGCCGGGCATGTGGATTTAACTGAATTTGTGGCACGACTGGCGCGCACCGTCGCCAGCGAAATGAACATTCTGGATCCCGAATATCTGGTGCTGGGCGGCGGTGTGCTGGCGATGGAAAACTTCCCGCTGGCCGAACTGGAACAGCAGCTACGCAGCCATCTGCGCAGCCCGTATCCGGCGAACGGCCTGACCATTCATTTCAGCGCCGTCACCGACGAGACCGGTTGTCGTGGCGCGTGTCTGGCCGCACAGCGCGTTTTTCCGTCGCAGCCAGCTCTGGCCGCCGGAACATTTTCCTTCAGGAGAGAGGCATGAACAAAGGCAAGGTATGCGTATTTGGGTCTTTCAACCTCGATATCGTGGCAGGCATGGCGCGTTTCCCCAAACCGGGAGAATCACTGATTGCACGCAACAGCATGATGGGCGCGGGCGGCAAGGGCGCCAACCAGGCGGTCGCCGCACTGCGTGCCGGTGCGCGTGTGCATTACATCGGTAAAGTTGGTCGCGATGATTTCGGCATGTTTGCCCGCCGCCATCTCGACAGCGCCGGTTTCGACGCCGTCACGTTGTTCTCCACCAGCGAATGCCCGACCGGCAACGCGTTGATTTATGTCGCCGGAGCCGATGCCGAAAATATGATTGCCGTCGATCCGGGCGCCAACCTGACGGTCACCGACGAAGAAGTCGAACAGTGCCGTCCGGCCGTCGCCGCCGCTGATATCCTGCTGACGCAGTTGGAAAATAACCTGCCAGCGATTGAAAAACTGATCGGTATCGCGAAGGACAACGGCACTTACATTATCCTCAACCCCGCGCCGTTCCAGCCGGTTTCTGACCATCTGCTGGCCCAGGTGGATTTACTCACGCCCAACGCCACAGAATGCACGCTGCTGACCGGCATTGAAGTCTGCGATATTCCCTCCGCAGAACGCGCTGCTCACGCGCTGCACGCTAAAGGGATCCAGGCGCTGATCATCACGTTGGGCACGCAGGGCGCATTGCTTTCGGTGAACGGCGAAACGCAGATTATCCAGGCCTGTCCGGCGACCCCGGTCGATACCACCGGCGCAGGCGACGCCTTTAACGGCGCACTGGCCTCCCAACTCGCCGCCGGTGCCACACTCCCCGAAGCCGCACAATTCGCATCCGCTTATGCTTCTGTATGTGTGGAACGCGCAGGCGCAGCCGCATCAATGCCGACGTATGAAGAAGCACGGGAAAGAATGGGGGTTGTGGTGGTTTGATGCAGGGTTTTCTTTGCTCCTGCGAAAGCTGCGGGTTTTTCTTTACTCCTCCCCCTGCGAA